>WRLO01000097.1 GCA_009777575.1 Candidatus Cloacimonadota bacterium | reverse complement strand
TGTTGGGGTGGCATTGTTTTCTACCAAGCCATAATTCCTAAGCGGAATAATCTAGGAGGTAGTGACCTAGAGATTGCTTCAGGGGGATAGCAAGAAGAGACCTCGCAACGACGGCAAGGGTGACCTCGCTATCTACCCTACGGAAAAAAGACAAATGGAAAACCGCACCTCATAGAGATGCAACCAAGAACGAGGGTTAGTATCAACCAAAAATCTCTCTTAGCTCCTTATTACTCAATTTTCCAATCCAATTTTCTCCTGTAGCTACTGTCATTTCTGATAGGTGTTTTTTTCTTTGTATCATTTCATCTATTCGTTCTTCAAAGGTATGTTTACAGATCATTCTATGCACCATCACATTGTTTTTTTGACCTATGCGATAAGCTCTATCGGTTGCTTGGCTTTCGACTGCTGGATTCCACCAAAGGTCATAATGTATGACATGAGCAGCGGCTGTAAGGTTTAGTCCAGTGCCACCAGCTTTGAGCGATAACAAGAATACCTTGTCTGCTTTATTATTTTGAAACCGTTGAACCATTTCCTGTCTCTGCGAAACACTGCATCCTCCGTGATAAAACATTGGTTTTTCTCCAAATTTTTCTGAAATGAAGTGTTCAAGTAAATTTCCCATTTCTGTAAATTGTGTAAAGATCAAGACCTTTTCTCCATTTTCGATGATACTATCTAATAACTCCAAGTTTCTCTGTATTCTCTGTGGTTAATTTTTGAAGTTATAGACGAGTAATAAATAATTTTTGTTGACAAAAAAGGCAAAATTATTTTATTGACACTTGAAGAAAAATCACAATGGGGTATATATGGAAAACGAAAATAAAGTATTAGAGCTAAGGCGAAAACGTCAAAAAGCTTACCTCGGTGGAGGAGAGAAACGCATCCAAGACCAGCATGCAAAAGGTAAGTATACAGCTCGTGAACGTATCCATTTGCTATTGGATCCCGATAGTTTTGAAGAATTTGACATGTTTGTTACTCATAATTGCACAAATTTTGATATGGAAAATCAGAAATATGATGGTGATGGTGTAGTAACTGGTTTTGGGACAATCGAAGGGAGAGTAGTGTATGTTTTTGCACAAGATTTCACAATATTTGGTGGTTCATTATCAAAGACTTATGCAGAAAAAATATGTAAAATAATGGATTTAGCCTTGAAAGTAGGTGCGCCTATTATAGGTTTGAATGATTCAGGCGGTGCGAGGATACAAGAGGGTGTAGACGCTTTGGCGGGATATGCAGAAATTTTTTGGCGAAATGTTCAGGCAAGTGGAGTAGTGCCGCAAATATCAGCAATCCTAGGACCTTGTGCAGGAGGTGCTGTTTATTCACCAGCCATCACAGATTTTATTTTTATGGACACAAAAAATTCCTATATGTTTGTAACAGGACCTAAGGTTGTTAAAACCGTCTTAAATGAGGAAGTAACGATTGAAGATTTAGGTGGTGCAAGGGTGCATACCTCAAAAAGTGGAGTTGCTCATTTTGCAACCGAAAATGAAGATGAAACTCTTACTCTCATCAGAAAATTAATAACCTTTCTACCCATGAACAACATGGAGAATCCGCCTCGAATAGCTTGTTCTGACCCTGTCGATAGATATATTGAGGAATTGAACTCTATCATCCCTGATAACGCCAATAAACCTTATGACATGTATGATGTCATCAAAAGTATCGTAGACAATGGAGAATTTTTGGAAATCTCGAAAACATTTGCCCAAAACATGATTATAGGTTTTTCTCGTCTCAACGGTCATACCATTGGTATCGTGGCGAATCAACCCAAATATTTAGCAGGTGTGATAGATATAAACGCTTCGATCAAGGCTGCTCGATTTGTGAGATTTTGTGATGCTTTTAATATTCCTCTTTTGGTTTTGGAAGATGTTCCCGGATATTTACCCGGTTCACATCAAGAACACAATGGCATTATCAGGCATGGAGCGAAACTATTATATGCATTTGCTGAGGCAACAGTTCCGAAAATTACTGTTATCATCAGAAAAGCGTATGGGGGTGCTTACTGCGTGATGAATAGTAAACATATGGGGGCTGATCTGGTGTATGCTTGGCCTATGGCAGAGATAGCAGTGATGGGACCGCAAGGTGCTGTGGAAGTCGTATTCAAGAACGAAGTCAAAAATTCAGACAATCCAGAAGAAATGATGAAACAAAAAGAAAATGAATACAGAGAAAAATTTGCCAATCCTTATCAAGCAGCTTCAAAAGGCTATATTGATGATTTGATTGAGCCTCGGAGAACTAGATTTAGACTGATCAGAGCTTTTGAAATGTTAGCTACCAAGAAAATCTCCAACATGCCTCGCAAACATGGAAACATACCGCTTTAATGGATATAGATATGAAAAAAATATATATAACATTGATTTTTTCTTTTTTTGTGTTGTTGATATATAGCCAAGAGGCTTATGAAAACGCTATCAATGTCGGCGAAAATGTAGGAACTCTTGATTTCAGTGGTAGATATGTTTTGGGAACCCTCGATTTCGATAGCAGAGAATCAGGCGCGCAGACACTGCCTCCTAAATTGCACTCAATGTATGAACTAGAAGGAAATCACAGTATTCGCTATGTAACAGATAAGCTCGATATCCCGCTCTACAGGTTTATTCCTTATTTTAGAATAAATACAAGAGACCCAAGAATATTAGAATCATCATTGACTAGCCAGGGCATAACAGTTTATCAGGTCTATCAGTTGTATAGTTTGGATAAATTTGGTTTCACGGATGATTCTACGATATTAGAGGTCAGCCAAAGGTTTAACATTCCTTTCAAAAAACTTGCAAATTATCTTGAACTAAATCCACAAGATCTCGGCAATCGCGCAATGACTATCCAAGAATCTGGTTACGAGGCAATGGATATGATCCAATATCTGGAAAGATTTCAGCATGAAAGATTGAATTATATATCTACATTGACTGTTTTAGGGATGTTAGTTGTTTTTAGTGCTTTGATACTGGTGGCTTTAGTAGTATCTCATCTGACTATCTTTGAACCTAAAAAGCTAGCACCAATTAAAATTGCAACCCCTGTTGGAACAATTTCGACTCAGCAAAATGAGTTTACAAATTTAGAGGATTCAATCTGTGCTGTAGTCGCTGCAGTCCATCGTTTTAAATCTGAAATTGCTATAGATCATAAAATACTGCTAACCTATAGAAGAATAGATGTCAGTATGTGGTCTGCCTCTGGCAAAACAGAAATGCCCAATAAACATTTTAACTTATTAAGAAAAAAATAGATAGAGGACAAAATGAAAAAATATAAAATGAAGATAAATGGTCTTGATTATGAGGCACGAATAGTCGAATTTAGTGAAACGACAGCTAAAATAACCGTAAATGGTATCGACTTTGAAGTCGAGTTTGATAACGAAGATAAGGTCAAATCACCTCAAATAATCCAAGTAGAAAGGACTACGCCACCACCGCCGCCCCCCTCTGAAGTTAAAACGACAACCTCTGATGGAAATGAAGTAAGAGCTCCAATCCCTGGAGTCGTTTTAGGTATCAAAGTAAAAGAAGGTGAAACAGTTAAAAATGGAGATGTTTTACTTATCTTAGAAGCTATGAAAATGGAATCAGAAATAGTGTCTACATGTGACGGGATAGTTGAAAAAATCTTTATAAATGAAAGAACTCCTGTTCAGGAAGGCGATTTGTTACTAAAAATAGCAGGAACATAAGGATTAATGTTAGATTCTCAAATATCAATAAGTCTCGAAGAATTTTTTCTATTTCGTAATTATGTCCATCAGGAGTATGGTATAGCTCTAAAAGATGAGGAAATAACTCAAATAGGGAGTAGGTTGACTAGACTTATGCTTGAAAGTAAATCAACAAATTTCAAAGATTTTTACTTGAAAGCAAAAAATGATGCTACCAACAAACTCAAAGACGGCATAATAGATACAATTACTTCCGTAGAGACAGATTGGTTTCGTGACACTAACCCATGGCTATTTTTTCGTGATAAAATTTTACCAAATTTTATTGATGACCTTCGTAACAAGCGGAGAGAAAATGTGGTGATTTGGTCGGCCGGAGCATCCACGGGGCAAGAACCTTATTCGATTGCAATGCTTGTTGATGAAACTGTGAAAAAAGAACCAAAAATAAATAGTAAGCAGTTTTTTATACTTGCCACCGATATATCACCAAGCTCCCTTTATATAGCTAATTCCGGTAGATATTCAGAAATATCAATGAAAAATGAAATGCTTAAGGCATATAAAAGTAAATATTTTGAAAAAACAGATAAAATCTACGAAATCAAGAATGAAATCAAAAAGATGATATATTTCATGAAATTTAATCTTTTAAATAATATGGATGATTTGCCTACCTTTGATGTGATTTTTTGTAGAAATGTAGCAACCCATTTTTCTCTTGATATGAAGATAAAACTATATGAAAAACTGGCAGAAAAACTTGATAGTAAAGGGATGTTATTTATTGGAAAAGACGAATCTTTAAATTCCTACAGCAATGATTTTGAAAGATTTGAATATCAAGAAAGCAGCTTTTATAGATTAAGAAAAATAGATGTGTAAAAAAAATCAATCCTACAAATTATTTATTGACAATATTGAGGAGATAATATGTTTAAAAAAAAGATTTTAGATAAACTGGAAAGAATTGACGACTTGCCTACGCTTTTGACTATTGCACTGGAGGTTGAACGGCTCGTCAAAGACCCTAATACATCGGTCGAAAAAATTGAATATCTGATTAAAAACGACCCCTCCTTGACGGCTAAGGTATTAAAAGTGGCAAATTCTGCTACTTATAGTGGCACAAAACGAATAATGAGTCTACATCAAGCTATAACACGATTAGGCTTTGATGAGATCAGCAAAATTACCCTCGCAATAACCTTTTTGAATACTTTTAAACCCAAAAATATTGATTATGAGCAGTATTGGATACATTCAATAACGACAGGATATATTGCCGTAAAGCTGAATCAATTGTCAGATGATGAAATCGACGCTGACAGCGTTTTTACCGGCGGAATATTACACGACATTGGGGTCCTCATCCTTGATCAATATTTCGGGGATATTTACAAAAAAGTTTTTGAGATAGCTGGTAATAAAAATCTCGACCTTGCATTGATTGAGCAAAATGTATTGGGCATAACGCACGCTGAAGTAGGTGCTATATTGCTACAGAAATGGAAATTGCCTCTGCAAATCACCGATATAATTTTAAATCATCATAACCCCAAAAATTCAATTTCTGCACAAAGAGATACTAAACTCGTTTATATTGCGAATTTTATCACAAATAATAGAGGTTATGACAATGGAACAGGCTTTTTCCCTGTTCATTTTTATGATGATATATGGGAAGACTTGAATCTGTCGACCAATGTTATCCCTAAAATCA
Source organism: Candidatus Cloacimonadota bacterium (assembly GCA_009777575.1). Lineage (GTDB taxonomy): Bacteria > Cloacimonadota > Cloacimonadia > Cloacimonadales > WRIO01 > WRLO01. The sequence goes on along the minus strand of WRLO01000097.1, from coordinate 5,891 downwards.
TCGATGAAGTAGAAAATGAACTTGAACAAGCAAGGTCATTTTTGAGATTGGGAGGAAGATAGTTAAGAAAAAAAATCTCTTGACAGATTGTCTAAATAAAAAAAAATGGAAATGTTTAGTAAAAATATAGCTAATTTTTTCAATTCGATTGTATTTCAATTGTCTTTATCAGAAAGGAGGCAAAAATGAGAAAACTCATTATTTTGTTGATATTGTTCAGTTTTTCAATTTTATCAGCGGATTTTATCATACCGCCGAATGACCCTGTTTATGAATTTCTAGAGATGACCAATACATTGAGAAGATCCAGTCTCAATCATTTTCAATACCCTTTGTATTATAATAGGGTAATGGAAGAACTCGAAAGCATCACAAACGACAGAACATCCACTCTCTATCGCAATATAGCACTTTATCATCAACAAAGATTGAATATGAATTATCAGCAAGGGACTCAGGTAGCAGTGTGGCCGCCGCGCAGATTTGGAGAGAGTTTTACAGGATTGTTTCGTTGGGATCCTACTCAACAGAGATTTTTAACCATCACAGACCCAGACATTAGGCAGTCACAAAGCGAAACTTCAAGTAGTTCAACATTTCGTGATTATCGAAATCGTCCCATCCAAGTAGTGGAAACTCCTCAAAATGAGACCTTTTTGTATATTTCAGGACTCTTAGGTTATCAATATGATAACAAGATAATGAATAATGAAGATGTAAACAGGACAAGAAGGTATTGGGGTGTGGAATCAGCTGGAAATTTTGCACCTAATTTTGGCTATTATTTTCTCTTTCGTAAAGGTCATTATTATGGTGATGATGAATTTATCAGTGAAAATCCCTTTATAACGAAGATGGGTGATGGAATCTGGAAAGATGGGAATAGATATTATCAGGTTGATTTAATTTCTGAGATAGATTTCAAGAACCGTTTTTTAAATCTATCTTTAGGATATGGAAGCTTTGATATAGGAAGGTCTATTTCATCCTCAATCATCTTAAACAGCGAGGTAACACCTTATGGATACTTCAAGTTTAATAAAAAGTTCGGAATCATTGAATACAATGGGATAGCAGCCCAATTGATCCCCAGTTCTACTATCGCGGAAGGCAGTTTTGAACCCAAAGGAATGGGCATTCAGACGGTCTCCATGCACACTTCAAATTTTTCCTTAGGACTTGGCAATTCAATCATTTATAGTGATAGAAGCCTTGATTTAGCTTATTCTACACCATTAGCAGTCTACAAAATAATAGACAATAAATATCATGGCAAAGACAATGGCTTATTTTATGGCTTTGGAGAAGTTCGTCCCATTAATGGTTTGAATATTTATGCGAATTTTTTATTTGATGACATCAATAAAGAACGTTTTACGACAGATAAATGGATGAGTTATGCAGCCTATCAAGGTGGAATGTTGGCTCAAATGAGTAATATGCCTCTGGAAATCGGTGGTGAAATCACCGCAGTTGGTCCCAGCACTTATGGACATAAAACAGGTAATTTAAATTATATGCAAGATAATATGATGTTAGGTCATCGCGAGGGTTCAAATTTTTTGAGTTTTGCAGGCAGAATCAGGTTTCATTTCACAAGGACATCTTTCTTTTTTTACTATGAAAATGTTCAACAAGGCGATATTGCTTTTGATCCGACTCCAGAAGGTTATGAATTTTATGAGCAAAAATTTCTTTCCAATAACATCTCAAGGCGAGAACTATTTCGAACACATTTTGATCTGCGACTGATACCAGAGCTTCATATCTTTGCGAGATATGATTATAAAAAGCTACCCGATAATGAAATGCATTATATATTTACAGGAGCAGAGTTTAAATATTAGACTTGACTAAGAAAGAAAAGAATAAATACATCTTAATGAGGAAATTTTATGGTAATATCCCAAAGAGCAATTGAGGTTCAAGCATCACCTATAAGAAAATTAATGCCTTATGCCAATGACGCGAAGAAAAAAGGTATCAAAGTCTATCATCTTAACATAGGTCAGCCAGACATTGAAACGCCGCAGGTTATGATAGACGCATATCGAAATTTTGACGATAAAATAGTAGCTTATGGTCCATCTCAGGGACTTGATGAGTATCGTCAGGTTTTGGTAAAATATTTTGGTAAACTCGGAATCCCCTTAAAAATAGATGACATACTTGTGACAGTGGCGGGTTCAGAAGCTTGTATTTTTGCTATGTTTGCAACTTGCAATCATGGTGATGAAATAATAGTACCTGAACCATTTTATACAAATTACAACGGATTTGCTACTATGGCAGGCGTAAACCTTGTTCCTCTGACCACTTATGCAGAAACAGGTTTTGAACTCCCAGAAAGAGAAATAATCGAGGCTCATATAACGAATAAGACAAAAGCAATCATGATCTGCAATCCGGGCAATCCCACAGGAACAGTTTACACTCGAAAAGAATTGGAAATGCTCGGCGATATAGCAATCAAAAACAAACTTTTTCTAATTGCAGATGAAGTATATCGTGAGTTTGTATATGAAGGCATGAGAAGTATAAGTGTCCTCGAATTAAAAGGTTGCGAACAATTAGCAATTGTCTGCGATAGCATTTCCAAAAGATACAGCGCTTGCGGAGCAAGGGTAGGTTGTATAGTATCTCGAAACCAAGAATTGATGGGTGCTGTATTAAAATTTGCCCAAGCGAGGCTTTGTCCACCAACCATTGATCAATTAGCAGCAGCAGCAAGCGAATATTTACCAGAAAACTACCTCACTGATGTCATGAACGAATACAACAAAAGAAGAAATTTTGTCTATGAAGAGCTCAAAAAAATAAATGGAATAGTCTGTGTAAAACCGAAAGGAGCTTTTTATATAATAGCAAAGCTACCTATAGAGGACGCAGAAGATTTTACAATCTGGCTTTTAAATAACTACAATGTGAATAATGAAACAATCATGCTTTCACCAGCCGAAGGATTTTATGCCACCGCAGGTTTAGGAAAAAGTGAAGTTAGAATAGCCTATATCTTAAATGAAGAAGATTTGAAAAAGGCTATGGCTATTTTTGTATCAGGGTTGGAAGAATATAGACAACTGAAAAAAAATCAATAAAAATATAGAGTTTTGGAGGAATCAATGAAACAAAAAATGATGTTTTTAGTCCTTATACTTGTATTTATAGGGAATTTATGGAGTCAGTATACTGGCACAGGAGATTTTCATAAGCTGGCTTTTAATGAAGAGGTTGTGACTGGATATTATGTAATAGGAGCAGTTCGACCTACAAATTTCGTTGGTGATGGATTTACAAATTTAGCGGGTGTCTATGCAATGGGCAGCAATTTGGGAGGCACAGGAACTGGGACATGGGTTCAAGGATATTATGTATCCGACGATTTGCAAGAAAGCATGATAAGTGATCCTGTGGTTGCAAATGTTCATTTTATTGAAAAAAATGAAGGCACTGGGCAATTTACAATCAAAAGAGTGAGCGATTATTGGTTTCTGAACTATATCTCAGCTGGCACGACAGGAGTAAATTATTCAGAATCTTCAGGAGTAGACACAAATTGGACAATCACAGGAGTAGAAACTGGAAATACAAGTCCGTTTTTGATTCAAAGTGTGACTGGAGGAGCAAACAGACAATTGAGATTTCGTGCTGAATTAAACCCTCCTCGTTTCAATGCCGTTGGTGCTACTCAAGGTAATTCTCATGCGATTACCCTTTTTCGGCTTGCTACCGATCCACCCGTTTTACCAGTTATTACTGATTTTACTCCTATCACAGTTGCACCCTTGGCAAATCAAGCACTCACAATTTCTGCAGATGTTTTATACGAAGGCGTATTAAACAGTGTGACTTTGCGATATTTTCGCAATGGAGTGGAGACTAATATTGCGATGAATCAATCTGGCAACACATTTACAACAATAATTCCAGCCAATCAATTGACAGATGGAGCAAGATTTGAAATGAATGTAGTTGTATTGTATGACACAGATAAAACTTTGGAATCAGCTCAAAGAAGATTTTTCTCTGGAGTCACGCCGATAATCACGATGCGAACACGAACCGGAAACACCACAGCGGATCTGACTTATGCTGGTTATGTTTTCAAGGTTCAAGGAGTCGCTCTTATGAATGATAGAATCATGCACTCTTTGAGAAATGAATTTTTCATCCAAGACGAAACAGCTGGGATCGGCATATTTAGAGTGAATGCAGATGCTCTTGATTTACCTGATATAGAAGGTCGTATCATAGAAGTAACTGGAGCTATAGAAGCCTTCAATCAATTGATCCAAATCAATGCCAATATAGTAAATAATGGGAATATCACCGTTCTTGGACACGGAGTATTGCCAAATCCTGTCATAAATACAGCAGAATTTTTCAACGATCCCATAAATCGAGAACTTTATGCAGGGCAATTGATAGGTATCTCAAATGTGAATAAAGTTTCTGGTGGAGTGTGGCCACAAACGGTCACTGGTAATATAATTCTAACTGATGGTACAGATGAAATAGCTCTGAGAGTATTTCAAGCCTCAGATGCTATTGGCGAAGCAAATGAACCAGTTTGGTCTGTAGATATATCAGGGGTTCTGGGATATTCGTGGACAACTGCAAACCCTGTAGGAAATCAGATATTGCTGCGTGGTCTCAGAGATGTTCACCCTTTAGGTGTATTACCTGTTACATTAACTCATTTTACTGCAGCTGAATTATCAAATAATACAGTTCAAATCAGCTGGCGAACTGAATCAGAAGTCAATATGAGTGGCTATCGCCTTTATAGAAGCGAATCTAACATGTTTGATACAGCTGTTCAAATCACTGGTCTTTTTCCTGCTTACAATTTACCAACAACTCAAAATTATGAATACATAGATTCGGATGTAACAAAAGGTCATGAGTATTTTTACTGGCTTAGAGCAATAGAAAATGATGGTTCTAGTTTGATGTATGGACCTGCTAATATAACAATATCAGGAACACCAATAACACCACCAGATGAGCTGATTTATACAACACTATCAAGCGTTTATCCAAACCCTGTAAGAGTAAATGATTTGCCCAATGTAGATATTTCGGTAAAATCTGCTGAGACTGCTACACTTAGAATCTACAACATACGCGGGCAATTAGTCCGAGAATACAGAGATATAACCGGAAATGAGACTGTAACCTGGGATCGCAGAGATATGAACAATCGTGAAACAGCTGCAGGAGTATATTTCTTTCAATTGTCAAGCCCAAGCTATTTTAGCGTTCAGAGAATGGTGGTGGTAAGATAAAGATTGAAATTAGTATGGTTAAATAATTATTGATATTCCTTGCACGTTCCGAAGGTGATGTGGCTTTTAGTAGAAATGATGACAAAAATAATTCTCACACCGAAGGGGTGGGACATTAAAGAGCCTCATCCATTCGGGGTGTGGTTCTTCGGATATCATCGATTTCTATTGAGGTAATTCTGCGAGCTAATCGCATGGCTTCATATCTCCTGAACCTACACCTGCGGCGTGCGTAATGTATGATTTTATGAAAATATACTTTTCGGAGAGTATTCCTCAAGGAGTCCTCTCCGAAAAGTCGTTTGCGTAGAGATGTTAGCTCAGTAGAAAGGAATATATGCATCATGTTGCATCTTGTAGGGATGCTACAAAATGTGCCAATAGCTTGGTTGCATCCCTACGGGATGCAGTTTTGTGGTTATACATCATATTCTACCTAGCTTCACATACCTAAAGGCATGTGTAAGGTAAAATTTTGGAGTGGGAAATCGGAGATTTCTGCTACGGGGACTCACATACCTAAGAGGCTTATGTAAGGTAAAATTTTGGAGTGGGAAATCGGAGATTTCTGCTACGGGGACTCACATACCTAAAGGCATGTGC
>WRLO01000096.1 GCA_009777575.1 Candidatus Cloacimonadota bacterium | reverse complement strand
CCGACTGGTGTTTTTCGTACCCTAGCCGCCTCCAGGCGGCGTACATATACAATCCTGTTAGACGAAGTAAAAACTGCTACGAAGCGACCGCCCTTGACGGCCGGCGGGGTCTTTTTTTTTAATTTAATTTTTTTCTTTTCTTTGATAAACGTTTTGTATGTATCAACATATTTATTTTCTAAAAATGAAAAATTAGAATGAAAGTCATCAGGAGAAGCAAAATATGGTTTGCCGTGATGATATGACATTTTTACATATTGATTTTGCGTTGAAAATGAATTAAATATTTCTATCTTAAGGTTATTTTTTTTATGGATATTGTCTTTACATGAAATTTTTATCTCAAAATCTTGGGAGTAGGATAAACAACCATTTTTTTTATCTATTCTTGTAGATTGAGATATATTGATTTCATGGACTGTTATGTCTAACTCTTCATACCATTTTTTTCTTTTTAGATATATTTTTTTTACCTTTTTACTATAGTGATAAGAGCTAAATATTTCACAATATGCATTCAGCAATAATGATTCACAATTATAAAGCCAAATAAAAAAATTATTAAAAACATATTCCATATATTTTGATGGTTTTTGGTCTCTAAGATTGACTGTAATAGGTTTACAATATGGTTTATTAAAAATTATGATGTCTTTGTTTACTATATACTGTGAATATTTGCCACAATCACTTGTATATACAAGTGTATAGTGTTCTTTACTTAAACAGTTTTTAGATTTACTCATATTTTTTTTCTTCAAACTGCACTTTCGGCAATCTCTTCACTATGTCCACAGTAGCAAACCTATCTATATACTTTGGATCAGTCTTTAGATACTCTACCATCAAGTTCTGAAAGCGACTCCCAAGTCTGCATTCGGTTCGGCTATTTCACGATATTTTTTAATTATCTTATAAAAAGACATTGCCTTCTATACCTTTTGTAATTTTTACTCTATTATTCATGATGCAATAAAATAAAAAACGCTAATTTATGTCAAGAGAAAAATTGCAGGGAAATTTGAAATTGACAAAAAAGCTAAATTTTTATTTATGGTAAACTAAGAATTTTAAAAACAAAGGAGGTTTAAACCGAAAAGATTTATTTCGTTATTGTTTAGAGTTACCCCTACAAAATTCTATTCAAGCCCCATATGCCGAAACCAATAGCTATCTGGAAAGAGAACAATAATCAATTGTTTATCAGTATCTATATATCTTTTAGCCGTATTTACAATATCTCGTCTACTAATCCTGTCAATAAGCGTCAATCGATTCAAGACATCTTGGCTTCTAAAACCATGAAACACCATGTTTTCTATAATATCGATCCAGTAATTGTTAGTATTCTGTCTATTATCTATTCTTTGCCTCATAGTTTCTTTGAAAGTAATAAGATGTGAATCATCAAATTGGTTATTAATGATGATGTTAATTTGGTTAATGATTTCATCGATAATTTCATCAACTCTGTCTGGCGAACTATCAAACACAACATTAAAAGCAATTTGTTGAATCGGATCACTTTCAACCGAAGCAAAAGAGTGTATTGCATAGACCCCGCTCAATCTTTCTCTAACATTATCCATAAGCATTTCATTTAATACAAAATTAGTAGCAGTAACTTTGAGATTATCTCTAAATTTATATCTGTAATTGTTTGTAAAAATGATTCTTGCAGTTGTTTTATTTTCTTTACCTTGAAAGATATTTGCTCTATCTGGATTTTGATTGAAACTAATACCTCTATCGATGATATTTGTGTTTACTTTATGTCCGGATATTGGTGCAATGTATCTTTCGATTAAATCATGCAAATCATCTTTGCTAATATTCCCAACGAAAAAGAAATTAAAACCATTGGCGGAATCAAACCTGCTTCTAAAAAAGTCAAAAGCTATATTATGGTTTATATTATTGAGATCTTGGGTAGAAATTTGTCTTGTTCTAAGATGATCATTATATAAAAGACTATATACAGCTTCATCAAAATGAAAATCAGGACTATTCTGAATATTTCTTAAACTTACATCCAACCTTCTGAGCCAACTGTCATAATGCATTTCATCAAATCTCGGTTCATTGAAGTTTAACCAAATCATCTGTAAAAGAGTTTCAAAGTCTCTAATTGAGCTTCTTCCAGATAGAACTTCATTTTTAGGTCTTATTTCTGCAATTAAATTGAGGTCTTTATCGGCTAAAAATCTATCAAGGAAATTCCTATCCAGAGTTCCCAGTCCAGAAACTGCTTGAATTTTATCAGCAACTCTCGCAGAAGTGAATATATCATCATCAGCTTGAGATAAACCACCTTTTCTAAAGGCACTAAAAAGTATTTCATTGTTCCTAAAATTTGTTGATTTTAAATAGACTGTAGCACCATTGGAAAGATTCCATCTATACATGTCCATTCTTGAGTCATATTTAGGAGCACGGATGTTGACTCGAGTTGGGATACTACTCATCAGAATTTCATTAGACGCTAGATCAGGATAGACATCAAGAACAGTGTTTGGGATTTGGTCGAATAAAGACAAGATAGATTCTTCATTCAAGTTGATCTCAGAATTTTCAGGTCCGGTAAGAGTTATTATCCTATTTTCATCTGTTACATTTATGAATAAGGCATTAACGATATCATCAATATTAATATTTCCGAGCAAAAAATTAACCAACTCAAATTCATACTCCGGATTCATGATAGGTGTATTTCTATAAAAATGATTTACATAATTCCAGATAAGTCTTCGCGAATCTCTATTGTCTCTCTCTAAATAAGCTCTTTCAAACATAGTAAAAATCTGATCTTTGGCTCGGATTAGTTCAGAATTGTGAAAACCATGAGTTTTAGCTCTTTCAATTTCAGTTATCAAAGCTTCATAACCTTGTATAATGCTATTCTCATCAACCACAGCAGAGAAACTAAAAACATCAAGAGGATTAACCAAATTGTATTTCATATTTGATGCTTGCAAAAAAGGAGATCCTGGTCTTCGTGAAATATCAGTAAATCTATTTGTCATCATCATATTCAACAAGGAAACAACTAATTGCATACGATAATCATCTACTGAATTTACAAAATGTCTTGGATGTTTATACATAATAGATATAATCGTATTTGTAGCCTCAGGATCGGTTGCAAAAGTAAATTTAGTCTCTGCATGATTGGGAATTGGATTTTCTTGAAAAGGTCTTGGATTTACGCTCTGGGGAATATCTCCAAAATGATTTATAATGTATTGTCTAATTTCCTCTGGATTAAAATCACCCACAGCAATCACAGCCTGCATATCTGGTCTATACCAGTCATTATAAAAATCTATCAATCTTTGTGTTGAAACGGTTTCAATTATTTCAGGAATCCCAATAGGCATCCTGTCTTTATATTTTGAATTAGCAAATAATGCATCTCTCTGTGCACTCATCATTCTTTCTTGCGCACCTCTCCCCCGCCTCCATTCTTCAATGATGATACCTCTTTCTTTGTCAATTTCATCTGAATCAAAACTAATCTGAGATGCCCATTCACTGAGTATAAATATTGCATTATTGAGTTGATTCTGGTCATCAGTTCTACTGGAAAGCATATAAACAGTAAAATCAAAAGAAGTCATAGCATTTAAACCTCCTGAAACACCAAATCCATGAGTATTCATATATTCACGGAGCGTGTTTCCGGGAAAGTTTTTTGTCCCATTAAATGCCAAATGTTCTACAAAATGAGCGACACCAAGCTGGTCATCATCTTCAAAAACAGAACCAGCTCGGACCACCAATCTCAATTCAGCCATATTGTTAGGTTCAGAATTTTGTCGAATATAATATGTCAAACCATTATCTAATCGACCTACAATTACATTTTCATCAATAGGCAACCTATCATTGGGATTGAAATTGCTCGTATTTAATCGTAAAGAGCTTAAAGTTAGTATACCTACCATTATTAATAAAACCTTCCTTAAAACCATAATATATTTACCTCTTTAAACTTATTTTGATACCAAAAAATATATAAAGGGTAAAAAGTCAAGATTTTTTTGTCTTACCTTGTTCTCTAAAAAATCCTTGACATTTTTTACATCTTAAAAAATATGACGATTAGAAACGAAAAAGTATAAAGGAGTTTTATTGAAAATACTTAGATTTACAATAATAATGATACTACTGACAGGGATTCTTTCTTGCTCCAATAGAATAAATATATCTGAGATAAAAATTGCACTTGCAAATGATTTTTTTCCTTTCGCTTATACGGAAAATGATACTTTGAAAGGTTTAGAAATAGAGCTATTGAATTTGCTGGAAAAAAATCTCCGAAGTACTATCAGCATTTCTACATACAGTTTTAGTCAGTTACTAGAAATCTTGTATGATAAAGATTATGATTTTGCTATTGGAGGGATAACTATCACCGAACCGAGAAGAGATGTATTTGACTTTTCTATCCCATACTATAACGCTACTCAGACTTTCTTAACTCTTGAAAATAGTTCTATAGTTATAGATTCGTTATTTGCTTCAACAAGACATAGAATAGGGGTGCGGAACAATTCATCATCAATATACTTTCTGGAAAATACTTTATTAAAAGATAGAAGTCTCCCGGTAAATAATCTTCGGCGTTACAATAGTTTAACTGCAATGTTTAATGCTTTAGAAAATAATGAAATAGCTCTGGTTTTGTTGGAAAAATCTATAGCTGAACTGATATCAGATGAATATGGTTTTAAAATAGTATACTCTGTTGATTCTGAAGAGAATTATGCCTTGTTCTTTAATAAAAATTCTACCAAAATAAACACTATAAATCGAGCATTGGAAAGAGTTTTGAATTCAGAGGAATGGATAAGAAGCAAAAAAAGCTATTTATTAACTATAGATTAATTTCTCTCATGATTTACAAACAAGCATCTCCCCCACTCTCAATATGTTTCCCATAGACAAAGTTATTATAAAAATCTCTGAATTTACAAAAAATTTACAAACTCCTATCATGGACTTAGTAAAAATTCAAACCAATGACCCTTTCAAAATTTTAGTAGGAACGATACTATCAGCAAGAACGAAAGATCAAACAACTGCAAAAGTATTAAAAAATCTTTTTACAAAAGTAAATAAGGTAAATGATTTTTTGCTCTTGAATACAAAAGAGATAGAAAATTTAATCTATCCAATAGGATTTTATAGACAAAAAGCAATATATTTACAAAATTTACCTATAGTTTTAAATCAAAAATTCAATGGAGAAATACCTCAAACCATAGAAGAGCTTATCCAGTTACCCGGTGTTGGTAGAAAAACAGCAAACCTTGTAATGATACTTGCGTTTGACAAGCCAGCTATGTGCGTGGATGTCCATGTTCACCGCATAAGCAATAGGCTTGGATATATAAACACTAAATCTCCAGCCGAATCAGAAATAGTTTTAAGAAAGGCATTACCTATAAAATATTGGAAAATATACAATTCTATTCTTGTTGCCTTTGGGCAGCACCAATGTAAGCCTGTTAATCCTAAATGTAAATCTTGTCCCGTTGAAAATATGTGCAAAAAAGTGTCTATAAAGACTCTTAATAAAGGAAATAAGAGAGATTGATCTAAAAGGAGTTTTATATGAAAATCTTATCTTTTAATGTAAACGGCCTCAGAGCCATAATGAACAAAGATTTTATGAATTTTTTGTCTGAATATAATCCGGATATATTAGGTATCCAAGAAACTAAACTTCAAGAAGCTCAAATACCAACAGAAATAAAAAATCTAAGTAATTATCATATTTATTGGAGTTTCGCAAATAGAAAAGGTTATTCTGGAACAGCTCTATTTTCCAAATCCCAACCAAAATCTGTTTCATACAATATTGGTGATGATAGATTTGATGGTGAGGGCAGGATTATTCAAGCAGAATATGAAGACTTTATCTTGTTTAATATTTATTTTCCCAATGGGCAAATGAACGATGAAAGACTTCAATACAAACTGGCGTTCTACGAGCAGTTCCTCTTACATGTAGAGAAACTAAAAAAAGCTGGTAAAAACATAATTGTCATTGGAGACTTCAACACAGCTCATAAAGAGATAGATTTATCTCATCCAAAGGAGAATGTAAAATTCTCTGGTTTTTTACCAATAGAAAGAGAATGGATTGACAAGTTTTTATCTAATGGCTATGTTGACACATTCCGTCATTTCGATTCAAGTCCACAAAAATACTCATGGTGGACATACAGAATGGGTGCAAGAGAAAGAAACATAGGTTGGAGAATTGACTATTGTTTTACAAACATAGAGTTTTTGAGTAAGATTAAAAATGCTTTTATATTGAATGATGTTTTTGGTTCTGATCACTGCCCAGTTGGGATAGAATTGTATTGATAAATGCTTACTTCTCTACTCTGTAATTCTCCCTTCACCTTCTTCATTTATCACAGGGTTTGTTGCTAAATAATTTATAAATGCCTCTGCGTCTCCACCATAATAAACTATGTTTTGTCCTGTCTGTAGCATGGTATATCCGTCACCTCCTACTGCGAGAAATTCTAACATTGCTACCTTGTAAGTTCTATTTATATCAAAAGTAGATCCGTCTGACATAACTACATTTGTAATACGATTTTCTACCGGAGCATTGGGGTTAAAGGTGACCAAAAGCCCAGCAAATTGTAAAAATAGTCCAACTGGCTCAGGATATAGACTCACTCCATGTTCCAGGGCTTGCATTATCGTAGTTCCGTTGATTTCCATAGTTATTATCAGATTTGAGTAAGGCATAGTAGTTAACACTTGTCCATAAGTGATATTTCCAGCTGGAATACTGGCTCTGATGCTCCCTCCAGAGATAAAAGAAATATCTGATTGAGTATACCATTGCATAGAGTCAGTGATGAGGTTTGAGAGGTTTGTATCTTCTGTTCTAACATCATCTCGTTCCCCTTTGAGGAGATATGGAGTATATCCAACCACTTGACTCGTGATGCCTTCAAGTGTTTGTTTAATTTCATTTATTTTGTTTAGTATATGAGTATCTTTTGGCAAATCATCACTAACAATAATAATATTTGCTGACTTATCAATCCAGTCATTGTAAATAGAAATTTTTACTACACCGATATGTTCAGCAAATTCGCCTGCCTGAACTATGAGAGTATTTCCAACAGTTCTACCCACTGGAAGTAAGGAATGGCTATGACCATCAATCACTAAGTCTACACCTGAGATAGCTAAAGCATCACTTCTATTTTCTGGTGATGAGACAGAGCTGTCTCCGAGATGTGCAAGAGCTATGATAAAGTCGCATCCCTCTTCTTTGAGTTGAGTTACAAGTCGGATAGCTGTCTCTTGTGGATCATCAAAATCTAGTCCAGCTATTACACGAGGGTCCATTGAATTACTTGTTTCTGGTGTTACAACCCCGAAAACTCCTATTTTTATACCGCTATAATAAAAAATATTATATTCTTGAAAAACAGGAATACCAGATCTCATGACATTGGAAGCTATCAGCGGAAAATCCATCATACTGGAAAGCTCAAGCAATCTGTCCACGCCATAAGTAAACTCATGATTTCCTACCACCATTCCGTTGTAGCCAACTTCATTCATCAACTGGACCATAGAACTCCCACTAGTCAGATTAGTCTCTATCTGACCATGTAAAGCATCCCCTGCATCAAATATCATTACACTCTCACCTTTCGACCTAAGCTCGTTTGCTTTGTATGACAAATAAGGCTCAGCGGACATTCTTCCATGTCGGTCATTAACATGAAATATCGTAATATTGATAGGCAGCTCTTCATGTTTTGTAGATTTAGTACAACCAGATAAAAGCGTTATGGTTAGTGAAATAATAAGAAATAATTTAGATATTTTGGAAAAACATTTTAATTGCTTCATAGACTATTTCACTAAAAAATCAAAATAAGTATCTGGAAATGGCTCATTTTCGAGAGTGTAGTGCCACCATTCTTCGTCATAAGGTCTAAACCCAGCTTTTATCATAGCGTTTTTTAATATCAACCTATTCTGAGTCTGTTCCTCGGTGATCAAGGTTGTATCATGATGAGATTCCAGCCCAAAGAAATCAAAAGGAGAACCCATATCAAGCTCTTTTCCGGACTTCATATCAATGAGAGTCAAATCTATGGTGCTACCTCTTGAATGCCCCGATCTTTCCGCTATGTATCCTTCAGGAAATAAACGACTTTTGTCAATATCTGGGTAAAAAAATGCTTTTGTTTTGATGTCATTTTCATCAATAGCCCAGCGAACAAAATGATTTACTGCTGTTTGTGGTCTAAAGGCATCAAAGACTTTTAGAGCGTAGCCCAATTCCCTCAATTCATCATTTGCTTGCTTCAATGCAAGCGCTGCTTCATGACTAATGATAGCTATTGGAGAAAGATAACCGTCTATTCTACTACCAATAAAATTGTATGTACTAAAATAACGAATCTCTAAAATCACATCTGGGACAATGTCTGTAACATACACAAAGCCTTCTGGAAGCTGGTTGAGATGCAATGTTTCATGTTGATTTACGCATGATGAATGCAGAAACAAAATACATATTAATAAAGCTAAGGAATAAAAATTTCTTTTGTTCATAGATTAAATCCTTTTTATTTATTTTATTCTCCACTTTTGTGAAAAATTTCTTTAAATATATTTGCCCAATGAATAGTTTCCTCATCACTTAAATCAGCTATAGGAAGGACAACCGCTTGCTCCATACCTTCAATAGGCGGGTAAATGCCCGGAGTCAAAACATATTCACCTACTTCATTGGCTAAAGTTTCTCCGACACTATCAGAAAGCCAATAATCAATAAAACTCTTTGCGCCGACAGGGTTTTCAGCATTTGCATAAATACCTATACCCCTCAAAGAACCAAATAAAGGGACTGTTTTTACCCAATTTAATCTATCTGACGGGTTAGTGATTAGATATTTTGGCATGGAAATCGCTATAGATTTTTCTCCACTTAAAAGAACGGAGGCTGTCGGGGTAAAAGAAGTAACGAGCATTGGATTGTTTGCAGCGAGTCCATAAATAAAATCCATCCAATCAGTAGAATTATTTTCAAAAACATGTTCTTTCAGAGCAACCAGCCATGATACCGTTGTGAGATGCACAGCAGGGTCTGGCATGACGATTTTGTCTTTCCATTGGGGATCAGTTAGATTTTGATAATTTTGTGGTGCTTCTTCAGAAGATATAAGTTCACTATTGTAAATAATACCAACATATTCAATAGCAAACTTATATATACCTTCGCTTTCACGCTTTGTCCAATCTGGAAAATCATCTGCCGATGAAGAGATATAGGGGGTCAATATACCAGCTTTTGACAGTTGGTTTAGAACTGTGATGGGAGCTTGAATAATATCAGCAGACAAGTTATTAATATCGTGCTCATTGATGATAGTGGATAAAAAATCAGTCGTAGAAACGCGATTATAAACAACATGAAGTCCAGTCCGAACTTCAAAATCATCAAGGATAGACTCTATCCCTGTAATATTTGCATATAAAACAACATTTTCAATCGAATTAGATTTGCTTTGATTAACACAAGAACAAAAATAAATCGAAAAGGAACATAGTAACAAAACAAATAACACATTATTTTTCATAAACTTTCCTCAAACAATTCGATATTTGGGTGAATTTCAAGAAAAAATCATGAAAAAAACCCATCAAAATCCCAAAAATTTCAAAATAGTTATTTTGTCAAATGCTTTTTTCCAAAAGTTATGAATGAGAAGAAAATATTATATGTATAATGAGGTTGGCATCAAAGAAGTGACCTATCCGAACTGAACCCGAGTCTCCTCAAGCGGTGAAGGTTATACAAAGCTGTTATGCGATGTTTTGGCTGCTTCAGCTATATTTTTTTTAACGGGGTATATACTGATTAAAAATCTCTCTTTCGATACTACGAACACCCTCTCCGTAGTTTGACAGAAGAATAACGATACAATTTTCATTTGTCAAAATGCGGAACAGAGCACTAATACCGGGAGCTCCGCCAGAATGCCCAATTGTATTATGTCCGCCGGAAACTAAAACTTCAAACCCATATCCATATTCCCCCATAGTAGTATTAACTTTACCTGTCAGCAAGGTATTTGTGTATTCCTCAGACAGTAATGTGTGTCCCATTAATGCAGTCGCGAATTTAAATAAATCTTCAGCAGAGGAATAAGCTCCACCCGAAGGATTACCGATTAATGGAAGTGTTGAAAAATTATCTTCCCAAACAGCATTTCTATTATCAGAAGGTGGTATCGGTCTCGGCTGACCGTCCTGCGGTGGCGGTGGTAATGGTTGTCTGTTAGTATTTATGTATCCTCGAGCCAAATTTGGCACATTATCATTTTTTGAGTAAAAATCCGTGTCAATCATACCCAGAGGTATAAAAATATTATTTCGGATATAACTGTAGTAATCTTCACCTGAAATGATTTCAATAATTCTCCCTAGAACAACATATCCCCCATTACTGTAATTAAACCTTGTCCCCGGTTCCATTCTCAAGGGTTGGCTGATAATATAAGAAACAAAACCTTCAACAGTATCAATATTGTCCATATCGGCAAGATATGTAGGAGTAAAAATATCTCCCAATCCTGATGTGTGTGTTAGCAAATGTTCAACAGTTATTTTTCCTACAGCTTCAGCTGGCAATTCATCCAGATATTTATCGATGGTATCATCAAAAGATAATTTCCCCTGTTCAACTAGCTGAACAATAGCAAACGCGGTAAACATCTTTGCACAAGAGCCAATATTAAATTTTGTATTGATGTTATTTATAATGCCCTTACTTTTGTCTGCCATCCCATAAGCTTCCTGAAAAAATATTTCATTGCCATTTAAAATTAAAACTACGCCAGAGAAAGAATCAAGATCCATAATTTCATTCATAAAATTGGATAATTCAACAAATTGTGTTTCTTCGTTGATAGCGACCTGACTTTGTGTTTTTGTAACACTGCTCAAAAAAATAATTGTAGATAAAGCAAAAATTAGAGTTCGCGATATTTTCATATTTACCTCTTAATTTAAAAATCTAACATATTGTATAACTCCTATAAAAATTATTGTTTCGTGTTTTCTTTTCTTTCATAGACCTTTATTCCGTTATGAGTCCTCTCCGAAAAGTTAAATTTAATAAATTATTAATATTCCTTACACACACCGAAGTTGTCGGTTCAAGAGATATGAGGCTATGCGAATAGCTCGTAGAATTATCTCAATAGAAATCCGTAATCACCATGCATTCCCACCCTGAAGGGGTGGGACTTTGACGAGACCCACCCCTTCAGGGTGGGATAATTTGGTGCATACCATTGATCTTGTTATATATTTCTGGACAGTATTCATGGGGTTGAAAAAATGTTCACAGCAAATTAACGGAGGAATAAATGTCACACAAGTATACTGCAAAGTTTAAAGAACAGATCCTTGCATTGAAGCG
>WRLO01000095.1 GCA_009777575.1 Candidatus Cloacimonadota bacterium | reverse complement strand
AATTCCTCCTAATATACATCTCTCCCCCAAAAGTATCAACTTTTCGTGGTGCTGTCTGTAGTGGCGGAGCTTGCCTCCGTCAAAAAATATTATACAATGGTAAATTGGACGGAGGCAAGCTCCGCCACTACAATCACAAACTACTGAAAGTTGACACTTATGATCTCTATCCCCCCCCAATTATATTTCATGGGGGGGGATTCCTGAATTCTGATATTACATATCCATTCCTGCTTTGATAGCTTTTAAATTCATCTGAAGCAGTTCAGGATTTTTATTACCCATATATGCTCTCAATGTAGCTTCTATGGTTTCAAACTTTATTAGCCCTGTTTTAGTTATGATTATGCCTATTGAAAGCATATTAAGTATTTTCATAGACCCTATTTCTTGAGCGAGTGTATTTAGTGGTGCTACGATATATTCTACATCATCTCTTTTAACTACATTGGGGCAAAGGTCTGCATTAACGATGATGATACCTTTGGGGAGAACACTTGCTCCAAATTTGTCAAGCGATGGTTGATTTAAGGCAACTAATAAATGTGGATGGTCTACCAGTGGAGAAGCGATTGGATCATCGGAAACTATGGTAAATACATTTGCGGTTCCACCACGCATTTCCGGTCCATAAGAAGGCATCCAAGATACATGTTTCCCTTCTTCCATTGCAGCTTGAGCTATAAATCTACCTATTGTCAAGGCGCCTTGCCCGCCAAAACCTGAAAAAATCATTTCCTTTTTCATTGTGCAGCTCCTTTATCTCTGAAATTTCCAATTGGAAAAACTGGCAACATATTTTCTTTTGCCCAAGCAAGCGATTTAACCGGGTCAATGCCCCAGCCTGTAGGACAGGTAGCGATAAATTCAACAAAAGTAAAACCTCTCTCTTCTTTGTTGTATTGTAAAGCCTTTAATGTGGCTTTTTTGGCTTTGTTTATTTCAGCTGGCGATAAAAGAGAGACTCTTTCTATAAAATAAGGTGCATCAAGCGTATTGAGCATCTCAGCTACTTTTATTGGATGACCTATATCATCGGCGTCTCGACCATATGGAGAGGTTGAGGTTTTCATTCCCGGTAATGTTGTTGGTGCCATTTGTCCACCTGTCATACCGTAAATTGCGTTGTTGATAAAGAAAACCGTGATGTGCTCACCTCTATTGGCGGCATGAATAATTTCGGCTGTTCCGATAGCTGCAAGGTCTCCATCGCCTTGATATGTAAAAACATTCATTTCAGGTCTGGCTCTCTTCATTCCTGTTGCTACAGCTGGAGCTCGCCCATGAGCTGCTTGTGCCATATCAAAATCAAAGAATTTATAAGCAAATACTGAACATCCTACGGGAGCTACTCCTGTCATAGAATTTCGTAATTCCAATTCATCTATACACTCTGCTATTAAACGGTGAGCAACTCCATGCACACAACCCGGACAATAGGTAAATTGTAGACTAGATAATGATTGGGGTCTTTGAGCTATTTTTTCCATTTGAGCCTCCTATATATATTTCCTAATGTCTTCAAGGACTTCGTCTGGCGTAAAGACAACGCCACCGACCTTGCCCATGAAATTAACTGGTACCTTGCCACATACTGCCAGCTTTACATCTTCCAGCATTTGACCAAGATTCAATTCAAAAACATTGACATTTTTAACTTTTTCACCGATTGCTTTTGCAATCACTTCATATGGATAAGGCCAAACTGTAATTGGTCGGATGAGACCTATATTTCGACCTTCGCCATTTAAAACATCAATAGCAGATTTTACTATTCGAGCAGCTGTTCCAAAGGCGACGCAAACCATTTCATTGTCTGGATTAATGTTGTAAGCTTCATGTCGGGTTTCATTTATTTTGATTGCATCATATTTTTCACCAAGCTTCAAAACATGCTTTTCCAATACTTTCGGATCTATTTCTAAGGAGTTTATCTCATGGTGATGACGCTCCGGACCATCTACATTTTGATGGATACACCAACTAAAATGCTGTTTCCCTAGTGCTTCCATTTCTTCATCAGTTTTATAAGGTTTAAATTGAACTGGCTCCATCATCTGAGCTAACATCCCATCTGCGAGAATCATTACAGGGTTTCTGTATTTATCCGCTATATCAAATGCCTCAGATGCCATATCGGCAAATTCCTGAACTGAACTGGGAGCTAGGACGATCATTTGATAATCCCCATGACCACCACCCTTAGTTGCTTGAAAATAATCACCTTGAGCAGGTTGGATATCACCTAGACCAGGTCCGCCTCTTTGAACATTGACAATCACTGCTGGTAATTGAGCCCCTGCCATATAAGATATTCCCTCCATTTTCAAAGATATACCCGGTGAAGATGACGATGTGAGAACTCTCTTGCCACACGCTGCTGCTCCATAAACCATGTTTGCTGCTGCGACTTCAGACTCCGCTTGTATAAACGTGCCTTTTATTTTCGGCATCATACGAGACATGTATTCTACCAATTCGTTTTGAGGAGTGATAGGATAAGCAAAATATAACCTACATCCCGCTCTGATAGCAGCTTCTGCTACTGCTTCGTTGCCTTTCATTAATACTTTTTCGCCCATGTTTTCCTCCTCTACTTCTCGATAGTGATAGCCACATCTGGACATATTTGATAACACATCTTACAAGCTATACAGGCTGATTGGTCTTCTACTTCGGCATAATTATAACCTTTAGCATTAATCTTTACCGAAAACTTAATTATCTTCTTGGGGCATACTGAGACACAAAGCCCGCAACCCTTGCAATAGTTCGGATTGACTGTCATTTTAGCCATATCAAGAACTCCTTTTACTATGGATTTTTATATTTGGAGACGATGTTTTTATTTTTACGCTTTTTTGTCAACAATTATTTTAAAAACCAATTTCAGAAAGTAATTTTATTTCTTACAAAATATCTCAAGAATGATTCATAGATACAATGGTTACCAGAAATAATAATTTTCAGTCTTTTGAAAATGAAAAAATTCTTGACAAAAAGCATTATTTTTTTTGTATGGCAAAATCGGAGGCACAATGAAAAAACTTTTTTTATGTTTTGTGTTTATAACTATACTTTTAACAAGTCTATTAGCTGAAAGTATGGTTATTAGTATCCCTTTCGTATCGCGTGAAAGGGTTCAAGAATATTTTGAACGAGGATACGATATAGCTCAAGTGTTACCTCATGAAAATGAGGTTCATATCGTAGTAAACGAAGAGCTAAAGCGTTATTTTGAATCAAAATATACTAATGTATCTGTCCTCTTTACCGAATCGGATATGAGAGAAAATCTCGTCTCCACATATAGGTCTATACCCGGTTATAGGACATACAACCAAATGATTAATCAATTGTTTGCTTTACAAGACGAATATCCCAATATGGTTAAAATAACTGCCTTGGGACCTTCGCAAGGAAAACTCTATTTTGATGCAGGGAATACGAACTATTCTGCCTTCAACTATACCATCTATTCTGTAAAGATGTCAAACAATGTTGCCGTTTATCAAGATAAACCAAATTATTTCTTTTCTGGTGCGATTCATGCTCGTGAACCTATATCAGCAGAGATTGTTATGTCTATCATTGAAGATTTGATAGATACTTATTCGACAACAAACGATGAACACCCCTTAAATCAATCACAGATTTGGTTTGTTCCTGTCTTGAATCCAGATGGGCACCATGTTGTTATCTCTCAAATGAGCACGATGCATAGAAAAACCATTTTCGACAACAACAATAATGGACAACTTGATTTAGATACTTGGGGCAGTGGAAACAGCATTGACGGGATTGATATGAATAGAAACTATGATTTACATTGGGGAACTACAGGAATATCTTGGAGTTTTAATACCCAAACATATCCGGGTACTCATCCTTTTTCTTCTATTGAAGCTGCATATATGAGAGATTTGACTGAAGAAATTCCTTTTGTAGCAGGCTTTACATATCATACTCATGGACATCTTGTGCTTTGGCCTTATGGATATGCTTATGGTGGAAATTCGCATAATCAGGCTACAATTTCCAGTTTAGGTATAGAATTGGCTAATCTCATGCCCAGATATAATAATCCAAATTTAAAATATACTCCCCAACCCTCATGGGAGCTGTATCCAGCCTCTGGAACAAGTGAAGATTATTATCATTTTAAACATAATATGCTCGCTTTTACAGTAGAGCTTGCGGGTCAATTTATTCCACCTGCTGCTGAAGTGGAATTTCACAAAGCAAATCAATTACCGGCTGCTTATCATCTGATGTCAAGGCACAAAAATCGTTTTCTCACAGGACTTGTAACTGATTATCTAACTGGAATGCCTGTCCAAGCTGAAATTAAAGTTCTTCCATTGGAAGCATTCAACCCTGAAAGAGCAACTATTTTTAGTGATTTGGCTTTTGGGCGATACAATTATCCTCTCATGCCGGGAGCATATCAGCTTTCTATTAGAGCAGAAGGGTATTATCCATTTTTTACAGATTTTACGATAGTTTCATCAGCTCAAACTGTGGTAAATGTCGAATTGATGCCTGCTGAGCCTATAAATATAAACTTGATTTTAACTCATTCGACAATACCGAATTTATTCAATCAAAGACCAGTTGTTTTACAGCATATCATCACTGAGACCCTTACAACAAACAGCTCTGGAGAGCTTTTATTGAATAATCTGAGTCCGGGAGAAATGGTTGTCCTTGCAAGCGGAACAGACAATAGGACATATATGACGAGTATAGATTTGTCTGAAACTCTCTTTAATAGAAA
Source organism: Candidatus Cloacimonadota bacterium (assembly GCA_009777575.1). Taxonomy (GTDB): domain Bacteria; phylum Cloacimonadota; class Cloacimonadia; order Cloacimonadales; family WRIO01; genus WRLO01. The sequence goes on along the minus strand of WRLO01000095.1, from coordinate 6,890 downwards.
CACCTTTATTGAATCACAAAATATATATGACATAACTATCATTTTCGATGACTTTACATTTATAGATGAGTTTACTTCCTTTACTGGTGTCTGGAATGCAACAAACTGGTCAATTACATCCAATGATTATTTCTCTGGTGGCACATCTGCGACTGCTCCAAGTTTTGTAAACAATGCTGCTCTCAGGACTATCAATCCTATTGAAATCCCAGCAGGTGAAAAAACTTATGTCAATTTCATGGCTCGCTATGGCACTACAATGCAAAGCCCTATATTTATTGAATTTGACATCTCTGAAAATGGGACAAATTGGACTACTATCAAGCAAATCAGAAATACCAGCAATTGGGAAAATTTCAATTTTGTTATTCCTGAAAACCATTTTAATCAGATTTATTTTAGATTCAGAGTGGCAAGATATGCTTCTGCGAGTGTTTCTCAATTTTACTTAGATCTTTTCTCTGTCAATGTAGGGCAGGCTACTATCATACAACCTATTTTTAACCCTCCACAGTTTCTGCACGGTGATTTTGATGATAATGTATTAACTTTAACATGGGATGCCCCTGAACCTGGCAGTGATGGGACTTTTTATGAATATCTTGTTCATAAAAATAATACTGTCATACATAACACTACTGAAACGACTTACACCGACAACAATGTGAAGAAATGGGATATTTACAATTATTACATTACCGCTGTTTATCAGAATCTTAACGGAGCATCAGCACCTTCAAATGTTTTTACCCTCAATCTACAGATCCCTCCTGAACCTGTTGTGCTAATTAACCCAATAGACATAGCGAACAATGTAGATATAAACCCTGTTTTTGCATGGGAATTTATTGAAGATTATGACTCAATAGACACAGAGTTGTGGGGATTGAAATTTTTTATCGCTACAACAGATACACCATCAAATAATCTGCTATCAAATTCTTTAACCTCAAAAAACGACTATTTAACAGAAGATGATATTTCGCAAATCGAACATCAGCAAACTTTTGTGAGTTATCAAAATATAAGTGATTTCATTTTGATACCCATAAACGAAAATGAATTTATGCTTGATGAAGATCTTGAATATGACACACAATATGCTTGGAGTGTCGTTGCTTTCAATCCTTTTGGTGACTCTGAATATAATCAAATTTTTACCTTTACTACTCAAAAATATCCAGAACCACCAAACCCTGTATCGCTTCTAACTCCTAATGACAAAGAAATGGATGTTGATGTAACTGTAATCTTTTCTTGGAATCTCCCTGCGGAAGGTAACAAAATAAAAGGATTGAGATTTTATATCACTACGGATGAGTCTGTTTGGGGACCTGAGATTTTATACAGTAAACTTTTGGATGCGGAAACCACTGAACACAGTCTTGACTATGAGCTTGATTATGATACATTGTATTTTTGGCGTGTGATTGCTTACAATGATTTTGGAGATTCTACTGAAAATGAGGTCTTTTCTTTTACTACAAAAGATTACTCTTCTGAAGGTGATCAGCTTGATCTTCCTCTTTACACTGAATTACTTGGCAATTTTCCAAATCCTTTCAATCCAGAAACTATCATTAATTTCAATCTTGCCGAAGCTGAAACAGTCACTATAGAAATCTACAATATCAGAGGACAAAAAGTAAAAAGTCTCTTGAATACAAGCATGGATAGAGGTTTTCATTCAGTTATCTGGAATGGAACAGATGATAATGCTCGCTCTGTAGGAAGCGGAATGTATTTTTATGTCATGAGAGCAGGTGAATTTTCTGCAGTGCGTAGGATGGTGTTATTGAAATAATATTCAATAGTCTATATATCATTTACAATGGTAATACTAATCCTCGTTTAGAATGTAGCGTCAGATTTCCATCTGATGTTACACTCTTACGAGGATTAATATAAACATCTTAATCTTTTTATTCAGTTACTTCTGTTGCCCTAAAAAACTCATTAGTTTGAATATAATGTATTAGTGCTTCACGGACAGTTATACCAGTATTTATAGTATCCAGAGCGTATTCGAACTGTGAGTATCCATCTCCTCCATCTGCCAAGAAAGAATTTGTTACTACACGATAAATTCTATCAGGCTCAATTTCAATCCCTCTTAAATTCGGTATGACTAAATTAGGTGGTCTTTGAATGATGCCCACATTGTTACTATATTGTAAAAAAGCTCCAGTATCAACTTTTTCTAGGAAAGAGACAGTGATTATGTCTAATAACACTGTTCCGGGAATTTCAACCACCACTAAATCATTATCAAAGGGTAGAATGTTGTGTATATCAGATATTCTGACTTCTCCAGCTCTGAGATTAGATCGTATGCTTCCACTGTTGGTCATAGCTACTTCAGCACCATATTCTATAGTTGCATTCAACATCGCCTCACTGACAACTCTACCCAGAGCAGTGATTCGGTTTCTGACACCAATATCTCTGAAATATCTTTCACTATGACCTAATAAATCATTTCCCATTTCAATAGCCCTTTGCTTAAAAACCTCGATAGCTTCAAAAACTTCATTATCTACTTCAAAAGGAGGGTCGTTAAATTCTCGCATTAAAGGAATGGTTTCCCAATTCGATAAACTCACTTTTCCAGTCATTACATCGAAGGACAATTCAGCTTTCCCTACATATTTACCTCTTTCTCCAGCTTGAACTATTGGTATACCGTTGACATAAGCAGGTTCTTCAAGTACAGTATGACTATCGCCATCGATTATCAAATCTATACCGGGGACATTGTATGCAAGTCTGATAGAGCCATATAGTTCATCTACTCCAAGATCATATATACCTAAATGCGTCAAAGCTATCACGATATCAGCTTTTTCTCGAAGCCTTGGAACAAGCTCTAAAGCAATTTCAATATCATTTTTTACCACAAAATCATTGTGTAATTGCTTATGAGTGGTAGTTAGACCAAATACAGCAACTAACAATCCATTCTGCATGGTAAATGTAGTATACGGTAGTCCAACAAGCTCTCCCTCTAAAGTGAATATATTGGCAGATAACATTGGAAAATCTGCCCATTCAATTTGCTGTCTGATTCTTTCAAGACCACCGTAAAATTCATGATTCCCAAGAGTCAAAGCGTCGTAACCAATCAAATTGTAAGCTATTATATCTGGCTCAGCTCTAAAAAGATTTGATTCATACACCCCTGTATTGAAATCACCAGCATCCAGAAGTAGGACATTTTCATGGCTTTCTGTAAGTTGCCTTATAAGACTAACTCGCTCTGCCAGCCCGGCTACTTCATAGATTTCATACCAATAACTAAATAAAGACCCGTGATGGTCGTTTGTATGAAAAATAGTTAGTTCTAAAGCAAAAAAACTAACAAAACACATACAAAAAATGAGAAAAAATATCGTTTTTTTCATTATATATCTCCTATATTTATTTTTTTTTAAGAAATTTCACTTTCCATTGCTACCTCACAGTTTTTTTGATAAAAAGCAATGCTATATTTATAGATTTTCTGATAACCTTCATTTTTCAAAGTGTGGATGTAGGCTTTTTCGTTTATTTGCTGAAGACCTTTTTGGGCTTCTTCTCTGATGAGGTTTATTAATCCCCCTTTAATCTCTTCTTGCAAAGGTGGTCGAAATTTGCAATGTTTAAACTCTATCACTACAGCATAATCATCCTTATTTTCAGGTTTTATCAAGCAATCAGAGCGACCTTTGCCAGATTCGTGATTTGAATAGACTAGATAATTTTTATTTACAGCAAGCAATATGCCAAAGATGAACATATGGTAGCTGTTTTCAGTCTTAAAATCATGGCAACTTGGGTTGTTTAATAATTCTTCATTGAGGATAGTCTGGACACCTTGAGCATCGCCTTTTAGGAGGCATTCTACGAAGTCTTGGATGCTTTGAGAGATAGAAGTTTGTTTATATTTTAACCATTCCTGAGCATAAAACGAGAATATATTATGAATTTCTTTGTTTACAAGTTCGGCAGCAAATGTTTCTGTTTTTGCTCCATTGCAAGGCTTTAAGTACCCAGCGCTCATCAAAAGAGACCAAAATGAATTAGCTTTTTCAAATTCTATTGGATAAGTAAAACTATCAACAAAACTCATCGTTATAGGTTTCCCTGTTAATAACCCTGCTACATCGTCTTTTAGCTTTGCATTACCTTTTTCAAACATCTCTTTAAAAACATCTATACTACCAGTATTTACCCAGAAATTTTCAAATACCTTTGAGTCAAGATATCTTGTAATACTCCATGGATTATACATATCTTGTCCACCAATTCTGTATCCATCATACCATTTTTTTACTTCAGGGTAATTTTCACTAATTTCAAAAAAATCACAGGCATGTTTTACTTCATCCTCTGTAAAACCAAAAATAGTCGAAAAAGGTTTATCCATAATACCACATATTTTCGGATTATTAAAACTACTAAAAAGACTTTCTCTGGCTATTCTCAGCACTCCTGTCAATACAGCAAATTCGAGGCTATCGTTAGATTTGAAGACCCTACCCATGAAACCTCTCATAAAACCAATCATTTCTTTGTAATAACCATTTTTATTTGCACAATCAAGAGGAGCATCGTATTCGTCCATAAGAACAATAACTCTTTTTTTGTGGTAGGTGTAGAGGCATTCAGTGAAGAATTTTAATGATGATTTAAGATCATTTATAGTAGATTCTCCAGCTAAGAAAGAATAATATAGCTTTTTTTGTTGATCGTTTAATCTGTCCCTCTCGTATAAATATATATTTTGTCTATAGATATATGAAACTAAACTTCTGGTTTCTTCAATAGCTTCTTCAAAAGAATTTTCATGTATATCTTTCAAGGTCAGAAAAATCACAGGATAATTATTCATATATTTTTCAACTATTTCTTGATGTTCCACGATTTTCAGACCTGTAAAATATGTTTTACTATCTTTTGTAATATCAAAAAAAGACCTCAACATACTCAAATTTAGCGTTTTTCCAAACCGTCGAGGTCTTGTTATTAGCGTAACATCACCTCTGTTTTCATGCAATTCTTTGATAAACAATGTTTTATCGATGTAAAAATATTCACCTTCGATTAGTTTTTCAAAAGATTCAGCACCTGTTAATATATTTTGTTTCATAATAATTTTCCACCTTTTTGTCTATCATAGAGACAATAAATTAATATGAGGGCTTGTTGTCAAGGAAAAAGTTTTAGGTAATATCTATATTGAGAATTAAGAATTAAGAATTGGGAATTAAGAATTGAGAATACGGAGATTGCTTCGTGAGAACAAAAAGAAGATAACTCGCAACGACGGGTGGGAAACATTTAATCCCCCCACATTTATGGGGGAGGGGCAGGGGGGGGAAAGCGCAGTGAAGGCTCAGAAATCACAGTGCTTGTTATGCTATTAACGGGCTGTGGACCAGCTATAGGATATTCATCTTTTAAATATTCCGTGAAATTTTAAGGGGTCTTGCCATCAAAACCTCGCTAAAATATCTTTGCTTTCTTCGTGACCAAATATCCGTTTGAAAGCATAGTCGTTTTTTCTATTAATTTTATATTGCATTATACCTCATTTACAGCTTTTTAATTTTTTGATTCTACGCTCAATAATTCCTCACAATACACCAAATCCCATCCATGATAGACCACGATGATTTTTTTCAGAACAACATCCCCAAAGGGAGCGATATTAAATTCTTTTTTGGAGTGATGATCATCGGAGTATTTTGTGAGCTTCTCTGTGGTATCTTTGATTTTTATTTTTATTTCTTGAGAAAGTTTTTCACCCTCAAACTCTTTTTTGATATATTTTAGCTCGATGAGATAGGCATATTTCATGTCTGGATATTTTTGGTAAAAGGGAAACAACACTATATCTGCGAAGCCTTTGTTCATCTCTTTTTCTGAGTAGCTTGTATAAAAATCGTTGATGTTCAGATAAATAAGTTGAAATGTCTTTACTACAGCCTCACCGTTTATAAAATCTCGGACACTGGTCTGGATATTGAGGAGTTTTTGGATATAATCGAAGGCAGGTTTGAAGTCACCATCATAAGCCATATTTGACATACAATTAACTAGGTCATCCACCCAGTTCAATCTACCATATGGCTTTCGTAAAATACCTTTTATATAGTCATAAACAAGGTGTTTTATGGTCTCATTAGGTATTTGTAATAATGCTTTTCCTTTAAATGTTTTTCCCGTAAAAGTTAATAATCCCAGAAAGTATAGAAAAGATTTGTAGTTTTCTGATTCTTTGAGAAGACTAAAAGAAAAAGATTTGTTTATATTAGCTGACACTTTACCTGTATTGATAATTTCAGTCAAAATATCAAAATTGCCATTAAGCTCATCTCCATGAAAGACAAGATTTTGGAGCTTTGTATAGTCCATGCGGAGATTTTCATCGATGATTTTTTTGGGAAATCGGTTTTTATTGATAGTAAACAGCATAAAATAAAGGACTCCATCGGTATTATAGACAGATTCCTCGCTTTCATCCGAAAAAATATAATTATCATACCATTTTCTCAAAAGGTGCATAGACTCTTCTTTATCCAAAAGATATTGACCAGCCGAGATGTAATAATCAAGAATATCACTGACATCCTTATCCGTCAAACCAAGTAAAGCATTATATTCTGGCATCAAAGAAATATTTGTCCCTATATTGAAACCGCTGGAAACATCGTCAAGAGTGATAGGTGAAACTCCTGTCATGAAAAGTCTGGCAAGACCTGATCTGACACCACCTGTAAGTCCTTTTAAGACCCTGAAAAAACTTTTGAAGAAACCAGTATCTCGTGTAATTTGTTGATATAGAATATTTCCTTTATCAGATAAGAGTGTATTGGTAAAATTGTCATATTCGTCTATAAATACATAAA
>WRLO01000094.1 GCA_009777575.1 Candidatus Cloacimonadota bacterium | reverse complement strand
CAGATGAACTAAAAATATTCCTCTCTAAATAAAGATGATATGGAATGATACTCTCTACGACAATATCCTGACCTTTACTAAAAAACTTCGAGTTAGAAATATTCAAGGTATTGTAGTTTCCACTTGATAGATTTATATAAATCCCTATTGTTTCAAAATCTGTATCAGTAATAAAGGTCAGATTGTCTAAGGTCGGGGTAGCATTTATTAGCTCTAGACCAATAGCAGGTAGGGCTTGAGAGTCATTGATGATAAATGTCAAATTTTTGATATTAGTTTTCTGTGAAATATTTGATAGAGACAGCTTTCTATTTATGATTGAAGCTGAGATTTCACTACCTACCAAAAAAATGTCCTTATCTGGTAGATAAAAAGCATCTGATGTATCACACAAACTGCATTGCTCATATATTCCGGGTGAAAGGTAAATAGTTCCTCTTGGACGAATACTGTTTATTGCTTCTTGCAAACAATCATCTGGACTGATTGTTATTTCATTTTGAATGATATTTGATAAGGCTTTGAAAGCATTCAATCTTTTCACTATCAGAGTATCATTTTGTGGAGTAGTTATAGGTATTGAGTCAGAATTTGATGTAATGACAATTTTTAATTCTTCTGCTGTTAAAGTGGGGTCTACAGACAATAATAGTGCAGCGACACCTGCCGCATGAGGAGCTGCCATTGAGGTGCCAGAATAATTATCAGATGTTGAGTTTATAGATGTCGTAAAACCATTTGACCCAGGTGCAAAAACATGGATATGATGTCTTGTAGAAGAATATACTGAAGAAGCTGCTCCAGGTGTCCAAATACTTCTGTCTCCATTTTCATCTATCGCGCCCACAGCTATCAGATTACCTACATTAAAACTTCCATAAGTAGGAATATATCCATCGACATCAACACCATCATTTCCACCAGACCATACAAATAATCCTGGAAAATTATTTATTGCTGCTCTTACGCTTATGAAATATCCATATCCATCAAAACTCATATTTAAAATGGATAATTCATCTTCCGTTCCCCATAAATCAGTAGCCCAATTGATTGCATCTACCATAATGTTTATTTTTGTTCTAACATTATTATCAGAGGTAATTTTCATAGGTATCATATTAACATTCCAATTTACTCCTACAGTGCCAATGAAATTATTACCTACTGCTCCTATTATTCCAGCTGTTCTTGTGCCATGACTATTAGTGTCTTCTACATTAGAGTTGTCCTCTGCAAAATTCCATCCAGCATTCATATCTAAATTCGCATTCAAATCAGGATGTGGTGCTATCCCAGTATCAATGACACCGACTCGGACATTGTGTGAGCCTGTGTTGATATTCCACGCTTCTGGAGCTTTGATGCCATGATCTCCCCAAAGAGACCAAAGACCTGGATGATTCCAGTACCAGTCGTTTGGTATTTGTGTGGTTGTAGCAAAATAATTCGGTTCTGCTGACTCAATACCTTGAATCAACCTTAACTCCTCAATCGCCTCAAGCACCTTTCTTTTGTCATGTGTAGGCAGAGTTATCAAATAAATCGATCTAAACTCCACACCTCTTTCTTCTAAGACATTGATAGCTGCCTGATTATGAATCTGAAAAATATTCTCTACAGAATCCTTTTCAAAACTACCAAAAAAGTCTGCATCACGAGTGCCAGTGTATTCACTGAAACTCGGCTCTAATACAACAAGCACTGTCCTGTCGCAGAAATCAAGTTCGGCAAATAAAAAACTTACAAAAATTGTTAAAAAAAAGACTGTAAAAACTATTTTCTTCATAGTTTCCTCCGAAATTTTTTTTTCTTTTAATGTTCTGTAGGAAAGACATCTCCCTACAAGATAAAACATATATTTTAATCTTAGCATTTTTGTCAACCATTTTCTCCATTCTCCATTTTCCATTTTCCATTCTACATTTTCCATTACCTCACCACCACCATCCTATTTGTCCCAATCACCTCTCCATCTACTATAGCTCTATAAAAATAAACTCCAGAGCTAACCTGTCTTCTATTTTCATCGCGTAAATCCCAGATAACACTATAATTCCTCGTCGGTATCAAATTCAAATTTTCCTGTGCAAGTCCAGCTATGACAGCAAGATCATAAAAACTCATCCCTGTCTGCATTGTCCTGATTTTTTGACCCCGTATATTATAGATTTCTATGATGGGATCACTTGCCCACCTTATCGTAGTTGCTGTGGTTCCTTCTTGTTAATCGCAGGGTCTGTCGAAAAATAAGTTTTCCATGCCATTCTGATCGTAGCGAAGAATCTGTAACTATATATTTAGCAGTGGATTTGAGATTCTTCACTTTTTTCAGAATGACAAAATGTTACATTATGAGACAACCTCTTTCCTAAAAAATAAAAAAATCATATCTTTTTTACATATAACTGCAACTCATTATTTTAAAGCATGTTATAAAATATAATTATGATTTTCAAGTTTTCCTTGACATAATCATTTTATTAAATTTTCTTAACCTTAAGACGAAATATATATATATTTTAGCTTTTTATAATAATAAAAAGAAAGAAAATATTCTACAAAGGAGCGTTATATGAGTAAAGACGCAATGTTGGAAACATCCGTTTTTGAGGGTAAATATCTTACTTTCAATTTGATGGATGAGTTTTATGGCATTAATGTCGATAGGATATTGCAGATAATAGCAATCCCAGACATTACGAAGATCCCTAAAACACCGCCTTTTGTGAAAGGGGTGATTAATTTACGGGGTAAGATTATTCCTGTCATCGATTTGAGATTAAGGTTCAAATTACCAGAGCAAGAATACGATGATAGGACAAGCATCGTCATTATCAAGATCAAAACAGAAAAAGGCGAAGTGTTTATCGGAATTATAGTTGATAAAGTTCGTGAGGTATTAGATATTCATGCGAATGAAATCGAAAAAACTCCGACTTTTGGTGTCGAGCTGGATACACAATTTATTCTGGCAATGGCAAAGGTTAAAAACAATGTAGTAACGCTACTAGATATCAGTAAAATCTTAACTGATATAGAGCTCACACAAATAAAAAATGTAGCATAAGGAGGCTAATATGCTAAAGAACGCAAAAATTGGAGTAAAATTAGGAGTTGGATTTGGTTTTCTGATAGTTGTTATTGCAATCATCGCTATCATAGCTATCTCTTCTCAATTAAGAGTATCCGAGAGAGTTTCCTATCTCCTCGAAGTTAACCTTGAAAAACAAAATCATGGAAATGAAGTTGTAACCCAGTTATTTACTAATGCTTCTGCTTATAAAAGCATCGCTTTAGGTGAAAACATTCAAGAACAGAGAGCTATTATCAGAGAAACCTCTGCAGAAGTAGCAAGTCGAATTGATATTGTAGAAAGACTGCTCAACCCCAATAACCGTGAGGAAGCTGCTTTATGGACCAACGCCCTCAACGCAAGAGCTGCTTATCGTAATGTTTTAGGAGTAATGGATGCCTATATCGAAGCTGATGATTTGGATTCAGTTATAGCTTTTATTACTGGAGAATTTACTGATAGACAACAAGATTATTTACGCTCATTTGAATCCTTTGCAGATTTTCAAGCAAATTTTATGCAAACTAGTGGTCAAGCCATAGAGAGTCAAATAGCTCAGTCAATAATGACCCTGGTCATTGTGATAGTTATCAGTTTGTTGATTGCCATTATTTTCGCAGTAATAATCACGAGGATGATAACTAAACCTATCTCCGAATGCGTTGATGTAGCTCAAAATCTAGGTCACGGACATACAAATGTAAAAATCGTGGTAGATTCAAAAGATGAGACTGGTATCTTAAAAGAAGCAATGCGAACAATGGCATCTGCAATACAAGGTGTATATGAAGATTGTATATTCCTTTCTGGAGAAGCTGCTGCAGGCAAGATGAGTACTAGGCTCGATATCAGAAAACACGACAACGATTTCTCAAAACTCGTTGCTGGGATAAATGGAATCCTTGACGCTATTGCCGCACCTTTAAAAGAAACAATGGAAGTCGTTGATAAACTTGCTAATAAAGATCTGACTGTTCGCGTCACTACAAAATATCCCGGTGATTTTGATACTCTGATGCAAAATATGAATCAAGCTGCTAAAACTCTCGAAGAATCACTGGTGCAAGTGGATATGGCTGTAGAACAGATCACTGCTGCTTCCAATGAAATCAGTTCAGGCTCACAAGTGCTTGCAGAAGCCACTTCAGAGCAAGCCTCCTCGCTTGAAGAAATATCCAGTTCTCTGGAAGAGATTAATTCTCTCACTGGCAACAATGCTGACAATGCAAAATCAGGTCTCAAACTTGCCGACCAAGCAGTTATGTCCGTAGATGCCAGCAATGAAGCAATGGAAAAAATGAATAAAGCAATGGAAGCTATTCTCAAATCATCTCAAGAAACAGGAAAAATCCTGAAAAATATCGATGAAATAGCCTTCCAAACCAATCTTCTCGCTCTCAATGCTGCAGTAGAAGCTGCTCATGCTGGTGATGCTGGTAAAGGCTTTGCAGTGGTCGCTGAAGAGGTGAAAAATCTCGCTCTCAGAAGTGCTGAAGCCGCAAAAACTACCAACGACCTCATAGACGACTCAACCAGAAACTCTGAAATGGGTGCAAGAATTGTTGAACAAGTCACTAAATCATTTATAGAAATGAAAGAGCAATTTAATAAAGTGAAAAGTATTGTCAACGAGATTTCTGCTTCTTCAGATGAACAAGCTCACGGAGTCAATCAGATTTCTACCGGTGTCAATGAAATGAACCGCGTTACACAGCAAAATGCTGCCAATGCAGAAGAATCAGCTTCAGCTGCAGAACAATTGACCAGCCAAGCAGCTGAACTCAAGAGTATGGTAGCTACTTTTTCGATAAATAAAAGAGCTAGTGGTGGCACTTTTAGAGCAGCTCCAACTAAAAATCTTCATGTAACCAGTGATAGAAGGCAAGCTCCTGCACAGATTTCACATGCAAAACCTAAAAATGCTTATGAAGTGAAACCTGAAGCAATGTTGCCACTTGATAGTTTTGATGACGATTTTGATGATTTCAAATAGAAATTAAGTTTCGTAGCGACTGCCTTATCGCAAATGCATATCGTAGTGGCTTAGCGCTTATGCCTTAACTTACAGTATAGTTGAGGGGGGATGAATAAATTAACAAAATTTATTTTCACATCCCCCCTCTCACACTTGTTTACGGGTTAGTCCAGAAGAGCTATTTCCTTAATTACCCCCCCCCTTAGAGATCATGGTTTGGTAAAAATATGAACCGAGATTTTTTCTCTAAGGGAATATAGAACCATTATTTACCAAACCATCATTCCTACTGCCTAGAAAATTGATTAAAATTATCGATTAATTCTTTTTAAACTACCCTCAAAAAGGGGTTAAACTCCCCCGAAAACCCTCATATTTTTATGTATGAGCAATCCGAATAAAAGGAGAGAAAATGTTAAAGAATTTAAAAATCGGTGGAAAATTATTTATAGGATTTGGTTTGTTGATAGTCACTATTGCTGTAGTTTCTACTTTCACAATCACATCTTTACTACAGATAGATCGCGGTGTGGTTTATCTGTTGGATGTAAATTTAGAAAAGTTAAACAATGCAAATATTTTAGAAGGCTATCTCAAAGATCAAGCGATATCCTATCGTTCTATTGCGCTAGGAGAAGATTTTGTTTATCATCGAAATCAAATTACCAATACCTCAAACGCTTCCTCTATATCTGTCAATGAAATAGAAAGACTATTGAACCCAAACAATAGGGAAGAAGCGGCTTTATGGACAGCATATACTGATGCTCGAACCGCATTTCAACATGTTCGAACTATCATGGATGGTTATCTTGATGCTGGTGATATGGAAAATGCTATGGCTCACGGCGCTGGTGAGTTTACCAGTAGACAGGATGCTTATGTGGAAGCTATAGCCGCCTTTGCGCGGTTTCAAGCTAATTTTATGCATTCCTCAGGTGTTCAGGTTGAACAGAATATCATGAGAATTATTTCTACCCTCGTCATTGTTATCGTTATAGGGTTGTTGATTTCTGTTATTTTTGCATCGATTATAACAAGAATGATCACAAAACCTTTGGCTGAATGTGTTGATATTTCGCAAAAACTCGAGCATGGACATACAACTATGAATATAATAGTGAATTCCAAAGACGAGACTGGACGTTTAAAAGAAGCTATGAAAAACATGGTCGGAGCTATCCAAAAAATGTATAAGGATTGTGTGTGGTTAGCAGAAGAGACTACCTCTGGAAAAATGAGAACACGCATCGATGCTGGAAAACACGAAAATGATTATGGAAAATTAGTGAATGGCATAAATGCTATACTCGATTCTGTAGGTCGACCTATGGATGAAACAATGACTGTGATGGATAGATTGGCTCACAAAGATTTAACTGCGCGTATCATTAGTAAATACCCCGGAGATTTTGATGCTCTGATGGGAAATATAAACCTCGCTGCTCAAAATCTTGAAGAATCGCTCATTCAGGTGGGAATGGCTGTTGAACAAATTTCTGCTGCCTCTGGACAAATCAGCTCTGGTTCTCAAGTTCTCGCCGAAGCTACCTCAGAGCAGGCTTCATCTCTCGAAGAAATCTCAAGCTCTCTCGAAGAGATAAATTCACTGACCTCCAGCAATGCTGATAGTGCCAAATCTGGTCTCAAACTCGCGGACCAAGCAGTCCTTGCAGTTGATGCAGGAAACATTGCGATGGAAAAGATGAATACTGCTATGGAAGCTATTTTGAAATCATCTCAGGAAACTGGTAAAATCATCAAAACTATCGAGGATATAGCTTTTCAAACAAATCTTCTCGCATTGAATGCAGCTGTCGAAGCAGCTCATGCTGGTGATGCTGGAAAAGGATTTGCTGTAGTTGCAGAAGAAGTGAAAAATCTCGCTTTAAGAAGTGCTGAAGCTGCGAAAAATACTAATGCTCTCATTGATGAATCTGGAAGAAATTCTGAAATGGGTGCAAAGATTGTCGAACAAGTCACAAAATCATTTATTGAAATGAAAGACCAATTTAACAAAGTTAAAAGCATTGTCAATGAGATTGCTGCTTCTTCTGAAGAGCAAGCCAATGGAGTTGGACAAATTAATACTGGTGTAAATGAAATGAACCGTGTTACTCAACAGAATGCTGCCAATGCTGAAGAATCAGCCTCAGCAGCTGAAGAATTGAGTAGCCAAGCTGCAGAATTGAAGGGTATGGTTGCTTCTTTTACTCTGAGTAAAAAAGTAAATACTTATAGACCTGCTTCTAAAACTCTTCATGTAACAAATGAAAGAAGACAAACATCTGCACCACTCCCTCAGAAAAAATCAAAAGATACTTATGAAGTAAAACCTGAAACAATATTGCCGATGGATAGCTTTGATGATGATTTTGATGATTTTTGATATGTTTTAGAAACAGTGATTCATGCCCCGTAGGGACGCAATGCTAACAAGATAAGGATTTGCCTTAGAAAATCCAACTGATTTGTAGGGGTAACCCCATAAGTGTCAACTTTCCATTTTATTAATTTTACCTTAAATATTCCAGAGGAATTATGGTTTGGTAGAAAGTGTTCTCAAAACAGAGGATATATCCTGTAGGGATAATGCTAGATCGTAATTCTGCGAGCTTCTCGATAAATCTCGAATCTCTTGAACCGCTACGGGAAATAATTCCTTTTTGTCTCCAATTTCTACCAAGCCATTGCCCCTCTGGGGCATTAAAAGTAAAGCACAAATAGAAAAGTTGACCCTACGGTATTATGGGTAAGCCTCACCTCGCAATGTCAAATGGTTCGGGTTGCCCCTACAAAACCGTTTCTATTTTCATTGTTAACAGGTGAAAATGGTTAATGGGTTGATAATAGGAAAATTAAGTATTATCAGGATTTTGAAAACGATTTTGAGAAAAGATTTGACAAAAATGATTTATTTCATTTTTTGACACAAATGGAGAAGGCTGACCATTAATATTTAATTCAGTCAATAATTAAAGTACAAAGAGGTATATATGAAAATGACAAGAAAAAAAAGAACTATTACTTGCCTACAAAAGGTAATAAGAAACCAGTTAATAGGTTTTGAAATGTTTAAAAAAAGAGCATGCTCTTTTGGGGTTTTACTCATAGCTTGCTTGTTTTTTTGTGTAGCTCTCACTTTACAAGCAAGTGAAACAATCATGGGATACACATTACGGGAATCGCTATTCCCACCGAATAATTTTACAGCAGAAGAGGTGCCAGAAGGTCTTCAACTAAACTGGGATATCCCTACTTCCTTAGAAAGATGGTTTAGTTATGCCTCAGACTCTATAAACCCCGGTCTGACAATACCTTTTTCTGATCTAGATGCAAATGGATTGATATTTGCGCACAGATACCCAAAATCCGAACTTGATTATTTTTCGGTAACTGGTGGCTATTTAGCCAAAGTTAAGTTTGGTCTACTTAATGTAAGTGCACCATCACCGCTTGTCTATACTATCAAAATATGGACTGGCGGAGTTGAAATAAATCCCTCGACTTATAATGCCGGCGAGCTGGTCTATGAACAAGTTATCCCTACATCTCTGACAGTCGATAAAAACCGAGAATTTGTAGAAATAGATTTAGACAATTTGGTTTTGATTCCGTCAGACAAAGAAATGTGGATAGGTATTCATGTGGATGTTACAGAAGACTATGTGCTTTGTGTCGCCAGTGGAGATGGCAAATCAGGATATGGAAATTTGATTAATTATCAAGGAAATTGGACGAGATTAAACAATCTGGTGCCATGGCATAGCAGTGTTCCTATACATGCTTACGCTGTAGAAAACGAAGAAAATATTGACATTCCAACCCCCTTAGGTTATCTAGCATTTAGAAATGCCGAGTTTCTCACCATAACTACAGAAACCTCTTTTCTTGACAGAAATTTACCCAAAGGAACATATCTATATGAGCTTTATGCTTTATATGAGAATGGTGCATCCTACCCTGCTAGTCTCATGTTAGATTATTGGGGAGAACCAAGAGTTATAGTTGATTTTCCTTATAATGAGTTATTTCAAGAAATTCCTTATCCTGATTGGACGCGATGGTCTGGAAAATTAGAGATTAATTCTCATCTTACACCTTTTGATAATTCAGAAAATGTCTCTGATTGGTCGGTTCATCAAACTCATTGGCATAATGATCTATTCGCAATATATTATCCAAACACTGAAGCTGTAAATCTTAGGCTTGTTGACGAAATGGATTATTGGCTTATTTCACCAGAGATTTATCTTGGACAAACTCCCAGAGATTACTATGTTATCTTTGAAATGGCTTATGTTTTAGCAAATATTTGGGGAGTTGCCTATTCAAGTCCCGGAGATATGTTCGCATTAGTGATTTCTTTAGATAATGGTGTAACTTGGTCTAGTGATAATATTATAGCCAGGTGGGATCATGATGGTGATGGGAACTTATTAAATGATATTTCACATAATGGAGAAAGCGTTCTTTTAGAGCTTAGGGGTTATTCGGGCTCAATTAGATTAGGTTTTTATGGTCGATCAGAATCTAAGCTGAGTGGAACTACTGTTTCTATCACAGCATTTCATTTGGACTCCTTCTTTAACGATATAAGTTTTCCACCACCCAGAAATCTAACTGCATCCCAATATGGCAAAAGCGTTATTCTTGAATGGGAAGCACCTGAAGCAAATAACGGACATTTGTTAGGATATAGAATCATGAGAGACGACACAGTGCCATTTATTACCGGGGTATTGCCATTAGCAAACGACCAGAATGCCTTTATTGATGATAGGGCTAGCTTTTATACAAAACATACTTACCAAGTGATGGCAGTTTACGCATCACCACATTTTATTTCGCAACCATCAAACACTGCAACAATAATTATCACTGATGTTGAAGTCTTGTTCCCGCCTCAAAATTTAGAATTAAGCATTTTTGGTGATGAAATACTCATGAAATGGGAAGAACCTATCAATATAGATTCAAGATGGTTTTCATATAGCGGCGATATCATCGAAGGTGCTTTTGGTACCAATGGCGAAGTTGACATTATGGTAGCTCATGATTATTATAGTGAAGACCTTTTGGGTTTTGGAGTAGCAGGTAAAATGCTTACCAAAGTGGCGATAGGGTTAGGTGAAAAAGCAGCAACTGATATTTCGCAATACACCCTTATGGTTTGGACAGGTAGTCAACATATTTATTCTGGACATCCCGGACATTTAATTTACGAAAAAGTGATACCAATGGAACTAACACAAGGTAAAGAATTTGAATGGATAGAAATAGACATAGACGAAGATATTTATATTCCTTTTGGTGATCATTTGTGGGTAGGATATCGCGTTCAAGGGAATTACGGCAATGATATAAAAAGACCTATTGGTCATGACAATGCTGGCGTTGAAGTATTGCCGGGTGTGGCTAATAATATCTTTTGGAATCAACGTTGGGATTTCTTAACGAGGATAGACCCTACTCTTTGGTTCAATTTTTCGATACAAGCTTATGCTACTTCCACTACAAACGAACTAATTCCGATATACAACCGACTTCCAGAACCGCAAATTTCGCAACGACAATCTATGTCACAAGAGTTATCGATTTCATCAACAATCACTGCAAATACGGATATATCATCTAGAAGGTTTAATCCACTTTCCACACCACGTGCTTTTCTCGGCTATAGAGTTTATGTTGATAATATATTGGTAAATCCAAACCTACTCACTGGAAACAGCATTTTGATAAAACCTTTATATTCTTATGTTGCTTATTATTATTCAGTGTCTGCTGTTTATAGTACGGGAGAATCTAATCTTGTAACCGACTGGGTAAGGCTTGTGACACTGAATCCGCCTATGAGTTTAATCGGCAGAGCAGAAAGCCAAAGCGTTATACTGGAATGGCAAAAACCAGAACCACATGAGATTTATGGAGATTTGATAGGATATAAAGTATATAGAGAAGGGGTATTAGTTTCCGATTTAATCGAAAATGAAGAGTATTCCGACACAGAAGCTGTAGGCGGGGTTGAAAATACTTATGTAGTTCGAGCAGTATATATAAACCCGCCGGGAGAATCGAATCCTTCAAACGAAGTATCAGTGTTTTTTGCATCTGATGATGACGAGATAGTCCCTGTTACTAAAACTGAATTACTGGGCAATTTCCCAAACCCTTTCAATCCTGAAACTATTATTAGTTTCAATATCGCTGTTGATTCAGTAGTCTCGATTGACATTTTTAATATCCGAGGACAAAGAGTGCGGAAGCTTGTAAATGATAGATTTGAGAGAGGTAGTCATAATGTAGTATGGAACGGTAAAGATGATGTAGGTCGTGAGCTGGGAAGTGGTGTTTATCTATATCGGATGCAGACAGATGTATTTGCTGATGTAAGAAGGCTGGTGCTGTTGAAATAAGAAATGGTTAGTAGTGAACGCATTTATGACAGTAGTCTGAAAAGTCGTTTTCACTACGAAACGAGCAAAATTGTAGGGGTAGGGCTTACCCCATAAGTGTCAAATATTCATTTTGATTATTCTTCTTTGAATATTCCGTAGGAATAATAGTTCGGTAGAAGTCTCCGAAAAGTCGGTTTTAATTAATTATTAACATGTCTATACATAAGCCGAAGGTATGTGGTGATCTTGTTATATATTTCTGGACAGTATTCATGGGGTTGAAAAAATGTTCACAGCAAATTAACGGAGGAATAAATGTCACACAAGTATACTGCAAAGTTTAAAGAACAGATCCTTGCATTGAAGCG
>WRLO01000093.1 GCA_009777575.1 Candidatus Cloacimonadota bacterium | reverse complement strand
TCTTCAATCTTGTCAACATCCCATTCTTTTGAACGAGCGAAACCATATATTGTGCCAATATTATTGATAACAACTTCTTCTGCTGTTTTTCTATCCATCCGTAATTTCCCTTGTAAAATTTTTTATCCTACACTATATAGGTGTCAGGTTTTTCAAAACGGTTACTAAAAATCTTCATTTTTTGACAAAATTTAGCAAAATAATTTTTGTCTTTTATGTATCTTTTATGCAGTTGGGGTTATGGCACCTAAGGATTAGGACGGACTTTAACAATTTATTGTCATAAGGGACATGACCAGAGAGGTTTGGCGTGTCCGAACCTAAAAATATGTGGAACTTTACTTCGCATTTTTCAAACTATTTAGCTGTCTTCAATAAAATAATATTTTGCCATTCTGAACGAAGTGAATAATCTCAAATTCAATACTAAATATGGAGTTACAGATTATCGTTACGCACAGGATCGGCCATTATACACCATCAAAACTAAGATTGAAAACAACTCGTTTTAGTATAATGAAAAGGAAAAATCTATCTTATGACAGCATCTGACATTAGTGGGCTTTGCCAGAAACGAAGCAAGTTGTATTTTATTTTTCAAAAAATATATAGATTAATGTCAAGAGAATTTGTTGTTTCAGTGAACAACATTAATATGTCCTTTCATCAAAAATGGGTGATTGATAAATATCTCTATGGTTGTGTAGATTGCATGATCTTTGAAATCTATTATACTTATCATCTCTATCATACCCGATAAGGAGTCTTTATCTATAGGGTTTGTGATTTCATTTGAAAATGATACCAATATTGCAAGAAATCTTTCAAAAAAATCTATTGACAATTCTTCATCATTTACCCAAAACAACATTAAATCAAAAGCATCTTGCCTTATTACTTGCTTTTCTTCATTACTGATCTGTCTTTTAAAAAACTCATAATCTTTTGTAAAAAAATTTTTTGCTTTTTTAACAATATCATTTGAAAAAAAATCATCGGTCTCTATTCCATCAAAATGAGCAATACTTTTGTAAAAACTTAAATAATTCTTTTCCGTCAAGGTTTATCTCCAATTTTGTGTTTTTTTCTACAACGAGGATAATCATATCTCGTCTTTTTGAGGTTTACTCTTATCTTTTCAATCCTCTTCACCGCACCCCAGTTTCCATATCTCTATCTTCATGCCATCATGTTCGACTAGTTCATTTTTTTCCTCTGCTCCCCATTTCTGACTTCTATCTCTATCAAAAATCAAAAGCTGAGCTTCTTTTTCCCCACAATATTTCGCATATTTTGCTGTTTGTATTATTCCCTCGCTTTTTACCTTTTCATAGCTTTGTTTTTTACCTATTACCTTGAGTTCGATCACGATATTTTGATATTTTACCTTCTCTTCTTCTCGATTTATTCCAATATCTATTTCTGGAGAATTATATTTCCATTTTATCATCAAGTCTACTTTGCGTCTACCTAATCCATATTCGCGATTGATATAACCTCCACCATTCACCACCCTTTGAAAAAATCCTTGCAATACAAGCTGAGGAGTTGCTTCTACATAGCCGACCATATAATTCTGTTCTACCCTCATCTGACCTGCTGTGTTGAAATGTTTCACTTTATATCTCATTATTTTATTCTAATCATTGTCGATACCTGCGACTCCGCAACATTTCTTATATTTTTTTCCTGATGCACACGGGCAAGGGTCATTCCTACCTATTTTTGTATCTGCGATTACTGGTTGTTGTCTGGTTTCTCCATCTTTATGTCTTTTCTCATCAACTTTTTGTGATCCTCGAGATCCGGATACTTGTCCTGACAAAATAGCTCGTCTCGCTGCTTGTTCCATTGCAGACAATTGTTCTTTTCTCATTGTTGTATCTTTCATCAAATTCTGAATATTTTGCATATTCAACTGAGTGATAATAAAAGTATTGAATACTCTTTTAACTGTATTTTCATGAATCCTTAAAATCATTTCGTTGAACAGTTCAAAAGATTCTTTTTTATATTCTGTCAAAGGATCTTTTTGGGCATAAGAGCGGAAGAATATCCCTTCCTTTAGGGCATCCATTTCATGCAGGTGCATTCGCCATTCATTGTCCACTATTTCGAGGAGTGAGCGTCTTTCTATCTCTCTTAATATATCCTCTCCGAGCATTTTTTCTCTATTTTCATAAGCTTGATTTACGATTTCAAGTAGAGTTTCTCCAAATATTTCTTTATCGAGCCTATTCATGTTAAATTCGCTCATAGATATCCTTATTTTTAGAAAATGTTCTATCCAGTAAATGATTCTGTCCAGAGGCATATCTTCAGCATATTTTATATCTCCGATATGAGTTTCTACCAAGTTTTCTATTGTAGTTTCAATCATCTCGAGTATGTCATTTTTTACTTCATATCCTTTCAAGACATTTCTTCGATAGGAATAAATCACTTCGCGTTGTTGATTCATTACCTCATCATATTTTATTAAATTTTTTCGTATCTCAAAATTTTGACTTTCTACCTTTTTTTGCGCCCCTTCTACTGTTTTTGACATCCAGGGATGGCGGATCGCCTCTCCTGTTTGGATGCCGAGTTTCATCATCAAAGGTGCGATTTTTTCAGAACCAAAAAGTCTCATCAAATCATCCTCCAAAGAAAGATAAAATCTTGATGAACCAGGATCGCCTTGTCTTCCAGCGCGACCACGCAGCTGTCTATCGATTCGTCTACTTTCATGCCTTTCGGTTCCGATTATATGAAGACCATCGAGCGGCAAGCCAAAAGGAAATTCTTCTGTTATATCTGTTTTTAATCCCAGATATTCATTTTTTTCTCTTGAGATAACACCTTTACCGAGTTTAATATCGGTTCCACGACCGGCCATATTGGTTGCTATTGTCACAGAACCGGGTTGCCCTGCATTCGTAACTATTTCCGCCTCTTGCTGATGATATTTCGCATTTAAAACTTTATGTGGTATTTTTTTTCTTTGTAATAGTCTGCTCAAAGTTTCTGAGGATTCAACGGTGACAGTTCCCACCAGAACAGGTTTATTTTGAGCGTGCCAATACTCTATTTCATTGATGATAGCAATATATTTCTCATTTTTAGTCATATAAATCACATCATCATGGTCAAGGCGAGTGATTGGTAAATTTGTGGGGATCACCTTTACAGGT
This sequence comes from Candidatus Cloacimonadota bacterium, assembly GCA_009777575.1. GTDB lineage: Bacteria > Cloacimonadota > Cloacimonadia > Cloacimonadales > WRIO01 > WRLO01. Next base: position 9,107 of record WRLO01000093.1, on the reverse strand, counting down.
AGTTTGTAAATCTCTAAAAACTCTCCTTCTTCTGTCACCGCTGTTCCTGTCATGCCGGAGAGCTTTTCATACATTCTGAAATAATTCTGTAGAGTGATGGTTGCATAAGTCTGAGTTGCTTCCTCGATTTTTACTCTTTCTTTTGCTTCCAGAGCTTGATGCAGACCATCGCTAAATCTTCTCCCCGGCATCATTCTGCCTGTAAATTGGTCAACAATGACTACCTTATTATCTTCTATCACATAATCTACATCTCTTTCAAATAAAGAATATGCCTTTATCAGTTGTGAAATATTGTGCAGAATCTCATTTTTGTCGAAATATTGTGAGGACAGTTTTTCTTTTTTGATTTGTTTTTCACTATCTGACAAGTCTTCTTCATCTACTTTTTTCAAAATATCTTCAAGTTGTTCTACTGTAAAGATATCAGGATATTTTTCTTGTATAATATCTTGCCCTTTGTCACAGATTTCAGCTGAATTGTTTTTTTCTTCTATAACAAAGAAGAGGTCACTATCTACATCATGTAGTCTTTTATCTCGGAGCAGGACTCCTTCAAAATCTTGAACTGCCTTTTTTAAATCAGGTTCTTGCATGAGTTTTGCGAAGGCTTTATTTTTAGGTGATCCTCTTTGAACGCTAATTAATAGCCAACAAAGTTTTTCATTTTCTTCTATAGATAGTTCTTCTTGTTTTTGGAGGTTTCGTATTTCAGACATATATCTTTGCACCAGCTGATTTTGAAAGTTGATGATATTTTTGACTATGGGGTCGATTTCGCGATAAAAATTCTTACTTTCGGCTACTGGTCCTGAAATTATCAATGGGGTTCGAGCTTCATCTATCAATATTGAGTCTACTTCGTCAATAATTGCAAAATAATGACCCCTTTGAGATAAATGTTGAGGAGATATAGCCATGTTATCGCGTAGATAGTCAAATCCAAATTCACTATTAGTGCCATATGTGATGTCACAATTGTATGAGTCTTGACGACCATATGGTTCCATTCCTGTCGTGATTGTTCCAACAGTTATTCCATGAAAATCAAAGATAGGAGACATCCATTCTGCGTCTCTTTGCACAAGATAATCATTCACAGTTACAAGATGAACTCCGCGACCAGTCAGGGCATTCAAAAATAATGGTAAGGTTGCCACGAGGGTTTTACCCTCACCTGTTGCCATTTCTGAAATATTACCTTGGTGTAAGGCAATCCCACCTATGAGTTGGACATCAAAAGGCACCATATCCCATCTCACATCATGCCCTCTCACTTTGTATTGATGACCAAGCAATCGTCTACAGGTCTCTTTTACTACTGCAAAGACTTCTATTAAATTATCATCCAAGATATCTTTGGTAGTTTCTTTCAAGATTTTCTTTTGTTTATCTATCTCATTTCCGATTTTATCTCGTTCATTTTCGGTTGGAACTTCTTGATATTCCTTTATCAACTCTTCGAGTGTTTCCTCGTTTGGTGCTATCTTATTTTTTATGTCCTCACGAACTTTGCTTATCAATTCCCGCAACTCATCATCTGAGACATCTTCTAATTCTGCAAACCTTTGATTTATAGCTTCAACAAAAGGCTTGTATTTGTTAATCTCATCGACTTTTTTGTCGCCTAGAAAAAATTTTACTAGCTTTGAAATCATTTATTGTTTCCTTTTTTATTCAATTTATTTTATATGGAGAGCATTCAAATGGCAAGTTTTATTGTCATGTAAATTAGTAAGTTTGATACATTTTTCCTTTCCATTTTTATTTTTTTCTACCCATTTTACCCATTTATACAAACCACTTATTTTTGTCAAGGTATTTCTCCCTACGATATGTAGTAAGATGACACTAGTAAAAAAATTCTTTTAATAAAATCATTCCATAAAGAAAATTTGGTTTTTAACATTATCAGAACTCAAAATACCGATTCCCACATTATCTGATAATTTTTCGTTTTTTCTGATAGAGATGATTATTGTATCTCTTCCAAACCATTCAATATGTTATTCCTTACATGAAATCCGAAAAAACAGTTGACGAAAAACAACTTTTATTTTTCTTTTACCTTAGAACTATTTTCAAAAGGAACTTGTTATGAAAAAAAAGACATTAGCTGAAAAAGTAGAAATCACTTTACGATTTACTTTTATCGGGCTGACATCTTTAGCTTTAATTGCTCACATAATTGTTGATATTTTTGAGCCTATCGAATGGGAAGGTTTTTTTAGCTTACTCATTGCTCTTTTATTGTTTGCACTCCCAACAATTTTTTCTAAAAAGACAAATATAAAGATACCTGTCGAATTTCAGATATTTTTCTTGCTTTTCATTTTTGCTGCTATGTATCTTGGTGAAGTTCATGATTTTTATTATCGAATCAAGTGGTGGGATTCAATGTTGCATTCGACTTCAGCTATATTGCTTGGCTATATTGGATTTATTTTGATCTTTACCTTGAACCGTGACAAAGATATTCACTTAAGACTAAGTCCTTTTTTTATAGCTTTATTTACTTTCTGTTTTGCTTTATCCATTGGAGCTTTGTGGGAAATTATTGAATTTTTAGTAGATCATTTATTTGGTTTAAATATGCAAAAGGCTCGAAATCTTGGACTCCTTGATGGCTTTGGAGATACTCGACTCGGAGTGTTAGACACCATGAAGGATCTCATTGTTGACGCACTTGGTGCTTTGTTTGTCGCTGTCATGGGTTATTTTTACTGTAAAAAACAAATGAAACAAGAAAGCACTTTCTGGAAAGCTAAAGACCATTTTATAGAAGAAAATCCAGATTTATTCGATAAATAAAATCAAAATGAAAAAATTAATTAAGACTAATCCTCATTTAAAATGTAGCTCGAACTTTCTAGTTCGAGTATATATCTCAATCGTCAGATGGAAATCTGAGGTTACTTTCTAAATGAGGATTAGTATAAGAAATAAATTTTAGGAGAAAAAAATGGATACACACGATGATTTATACAAGAAATTGTTAGAAACAGACACATTTTTTTTGATTGCCGGACCTTGTGTCATTGAAGAAGAAATTCTCATGATGAATATCGCTGAAAAACTAAAAAAAATTACCTCTGAGAGAAATATTCCTTTGATTTTTAAATCCTCATTTGTTAAAGCAAACAGAACTTCTGTCCAGTCTTATACAGGACCAGGTATGGCAAAGGGATTGAGAATCCTGCAAAAAATTAAAGAACAATTTGAGATTCCCATTCTTACTGATGTTCATGAATCAAGTGAAGTTAGAGCAGTTGCTGAAATAGTTGATATTATACAGATACCAGCATTTTTATGCAGGCAAACTAATCTCATTTCTGCGGCTGCTAAAACGGGGAAAATTATTAACCTAAAAAAAGGGCAGTTCCTCGCACCAGAAGACATGTCAAAACAGCTTGAAAAAGTTATTGTTCACAACAATTATAAAGTCATGTTCACCGAAAGAGGCACGACTTTTGGTTATCACAATTTGGTGGTTGACTTTAGGAGTTTTCCATTGATGAAAATTGCCAAATACCCTGTAATTTACGATGTTTCACATAGCTTGCAAAAACCTTCTATTGGCAATACTACTGGCGGAACTCCAGAATTTGCTCCTATGATGGCGCAAGCTGCGATGGCAACTGGTTATGTCGATGGGCTGTTCTTAGAAACTCACCCAAACCCTGAAGAAGCTCTCAGTGATGCGAATACTCAGATACCTCTCGATTTGATGCCTTATCTACTGGATAGATGTCAAGCTGTGAAAACGGTCGTCAATAGCTTTAGGTAAATTAACGCAGAAATTGTAGTAGAAATTGTAGTGGCTTATTGCATAAGCCAAATCTTGCGAAATCGTAGTGGCTTATTGCATAAGCCTAATCTTGCGAAATCGTAGTGGCTTATTCCATAAGCCTAATCTCGCGAAATCGCAGTGGCTTATTGTATAAGCCTAATCTCGCAGAAATTGTAGCGGCTTATTGTATAAGCCTAATCTCTTTGTGTAAAAAATAATTTACAGAAGATTATGTCAATCATGTAAATTTACGGCACAGGATGATGATTTTCTATAGGAGTGCTTAAAACATGGAATACTTTTTTGAGGTTTCTGTTCCTTTAAAACTGAAAGCAAATTTGATTTACAAATCTAAAATCAATTTGAAAGAAGGTATCAGAGTCATTGTCTCTGTTGGTAGAAACCTGTATACAGGCATAGTAATAAAACAAATAAATATCAATAAAATTGAATATAACAAAAACAACCCAGATTCATCTCTAAAACCCATCAGATACAAGAATATTCTGGAAATTATTGATGATGAGCCTGTTATGTCTCGCGAAATGCTGAAACTGTCAACTTGGATGTCTGATTATTACAAAACTGCTCACGGAATTGTTATAGATACTATGTTACCGCTTGCCTTGAAGCACCATATCACCCAAAAAGTCAGACTGACTAAAGTTGCAAATCATAGCTCGACTATAACAAAACATTCAGCAGAAGAACAAATCACTCATTTTTCAGAAAAAGAGGATTTATCCAAAACAGAACAACTTATTCTTGATTTTCTTCAGCCTGCTGAAGACTGGGTTCAAATTGCTATAATAAGGGAATCTATCAAAGCGCAAGATTTTTATCATGCTCTTGAATCTCTTGAAAAGAAACAAATTATAGAAGTATATAGGACTTTTGATGAGAAAATAAAACCAAAATATGCGAATTTTGTGAAAATTATAAAACATGATTCTTCTTCCATTGAAGAAAAATTTTCAAGTTCTTCTAAGCAGAAACAAGCATATAATCATATACTTACTAAAATAAATCAGGATAAATCAGAAATATTATTAGCAGAGTTGGTCAATGATATTTCTTATACCATTCTCAAAGGTCTACAAAAAAAAGGATTAATCGAGATTTACCCAAAGAAAATAGACCCTGATTTATTTTCTTTTCCTGAGCTCCAGACACCCAAAGAAGTGAACCTAAACTATGAGCAAACTAAGGCAATAACGGAAATATGTGAGCAAATCACAAATAATGAATTACATAAAAATCACTCCAATAGAACTTTTCTTTTATATGGAATCACAGGTAGTGGAAAAACGGAAGTTTATATCGAAGCCATCAAACATTGTCAAAAACTCGGAAAATCAGCTTTGATGCTTGTTCCTGAGATTTCATTAACTCCTCAAACAGTTTATAGATTTTTTCATTCCTTTGGAAATAATATTGCTGTTTTGCATAGCAGCCTCACAGACAGAGAACGTTATATGCAGTGGAAGCTGATAACGCAAGGCAAAATAAAGATAGTCATTGGAGCTAGGAGTGCTATCTTTGCTCCTTTGAAAAATATTGGTGTGATTATTGTTGACGAAGAGCATGAATCATCTTATAAACAAGATCATCAGCCCTGTTATAATGGTCGCGATATAGCTGTAATGAGGGGTGAATTAGAAAATGCTATTGTGATTTTAGGGAGTGCCACGCCTTCTTTGGAAAGCTGGAATAATGCTTTAAATAAAAAGTATCGTTTATTAACCCTTACTACCAGACCAGGGAATGCTATCTTACCAAGTGTAAAAATAATTGATCTTAGAGAAAACTCCAAATCACTTACTCCTGATGAAAAGAACAACAACTCTTCATCGATATCTTCTGAAGGACTATTTTCAAAAGAATTGAAAGAAAAAATAAATGATAGGCTTGAAAAAAAAGAACAAATCATACTATTTCATAATAGAAGAGGATATGCAAATTTTTTACAATGTGTAAACTGTGGCAAACTCTCTCGATGCCCTGATTGCGACATTAGTTTAAATTATCATAAAAAAGAAAATAAAATTTTATGCCATTATTGTGGTTATTTTGAGGAAGTGCCAAGAAAATGCTCTGATTGTGGTAGTTATAGATTTTTATATGGTTCGCCTGGGACAGAACAGATAGACAGTCAGTTGAAAATATTATTTCCTAGCGCTAAGATTTTGAGAATGGATTCAGATACAACAAGAAAAAAAAACAGCTTCAATGAGATGTTTGAAGCGATGAAAAATAAACATATCGATATATTAATTGGCACTCAGATGATTTCCAAAGGACTTGATTTTCACAATGTAACGCTGGTAGGAGTGATTTTGGCAGATGTTTCACTGAATATTCCTGATTTTCGTTCTACAGAAAGGACTTTTCAATTGTTAACGCAAGTAGCTGGTAGATCAGGTAGAGGTGATAAAAAAGGAGAAGTTATTATACAGTCCAGAAATCCAGACCATTATGCTCTCGTTTATGCTGCTCAACAAGATTTTTTGAGTTTTTCAAAGAATGAAATGATACTGAGATCTGAAGTTTTTTATCCCCCTAAAATAAGAATTGCACGCGCCCTGTTTTCCTGTCCAGATTTGATCTTTTTAAAAGAAAAACTTATTTCTCAACAAGTTTTATTAATTAAATTAAAAAATGAGTTTCCAAGTAATGAATTTATGCTTTTACCTTTCATAGAAGCTCCATTGCCAAAAATTAAAAATAAATATAGATATCATTTTATTATAAAATCATCTAAAACTAATTATATTCAAAGGTTTTTAGATATGTTTTTATTAAATTTTGATTGTCCACATAAAATAGATATGACGATTGATGTTGATCCGTTGTCCTTGATGTAAATGCGATAACAAAAGGAGAAATCATGAAATATAAATGTTTAACTTTAATTTCAGAAAAAAAATGGGATAATTTTTCAGAAGAAAAAAGAAAAAAAATATTGATACATTTTTTTATTGAGATTGAAGAAATATTAGCCAATAAACTATATCATCATGAAGATATATACACTAAAATGCCCTTTTTATTAGAAAATATGGGAAGATCTGACTGGAAAGACTATATTTTCGAATTATCAGATCCTATACCATGGAAATATGCTTATAACATTTTATCTGATATTTATCAATCGTTAAGGCATCTTTTATACGATGATATCATAGAGCATAAAGATTTTCATTTTTTACCAGAAATCAATGTTTTAAAAAAAGATAACGATAAAAAATCAAAAATTTTACCTGTTATCATTATTCTTGATAATTTGAGGTCTGCTTTCAATGTAGGCGCTATCATCAGAACTGCCGAATGCTTAAATCTTGAAGAAATTTGGTTTTGTGGCTATACTCCTAAACCTGATCATCCAAAAATAGCCAACACTGCTATGGGAACTCAAAATAAGATAAGATGGCAGTTTTTTAATGACACTATAACTGCTGTGAGAAAAGCTCAAAATAACGAGTTTAAAGTTTATGCTTTAGAAACGGTTGAAAAGGCAAAATCTGTATATGAACAAAATTTTCATGAAAAAATTGCTATTGTCTTAGGAAATGAAGCTCTCGGAATATCCGAAGAGGTGATTGATTTTTGTGATAATTGTATTATGTTACCCATTTTGGGGTGGAAAAATTCTTTAAATGTCGCTACTGCTTGCTCTGTTGTGTGTTTTGAGATATATAGACAGAAAGAATTTATTTACAAGGAAAAAATATGCCAGAATTACCAGAAGTAGAAACTATCAAAAGAGACCTCGAAAAACAGGTGCTCGGCAAAGAAATATGTGACATGAGGATTTTATTGCCAAGAGCTTTTGAAAACCTTCATAACACTGATGTAAAAGGAATTATTAATCAAATTTCCAGAATTGGTAAATATTTAATTATAAAAATTAACAACCTAAGTGGTATAGATTTTCTTATTGTTATCCATCTTAGGATGACCGGTAAACTCATATATCATCACAGTTCTAAAGGTTTTGATGAAAAGCATACTAGGGTTGTTTTTTTATTCAATGACGGAGCTTGTCTGATTTTTAATGATGTGAGAACCTTTGGTAAAATAGAGATAGTTCCCATAAACACAAGAATTGAGAGCTTGAAAAAAATAGGTATAGACGCATTGTCCGAACATTTCACTTTCAAATTGTTTTACGATATTTGTAAATCAAAGAAAACTCCTATAAAAAACTTGCTCCTTGACCAGACTCTGATAGCTGGAATAGGTAATATTTATGCTCAAGAAATACTTTTTCTTTCAAAAATTATGCCAACCAGACCTGCAAATTCTTTGAAAAAAAAGGAAATAAAAGATATTTATCAAAATACAAAAGACATTTTAGAGCTTGCTATACAGCACAACGGAACAAGTATCTCCGATTTCAGGAGAGTTGACGATAAAACAGGTGATTTTCAAAATTTCTTGAAAGTGTATGGAAAAAAAAATTGTTGCATCTGTTATGCGGATCTTATAAAGATAAAACAAGCTGGGAGAAGCACTACTTTTTGCCAATCATGCCAAAAATAATTAAATTTATACATTACCTCATCTATAACTCCAAACTTTCAACCCTGCCCGTAGTTGCGAGGTCCCTCGCTTGAATCTTCCCCCTGCCCGTAGTTGCGAGGTCCCTTCATATTATCCTCACGAAGCAATCTCCGTGTCACTACCCCCTCTCGTCGTTGCGAGGTCCCTTCATATTATCCCCCCGAAGCAATCTCCGTGTCACTACCCCCTATCTCAGACCCCATATCGTAGTGGCGTATTGCTTACGCCTGTAGTGTATAATTGACAATACCGTCGTTGCGAGGTCCCTTCTTGCTATCCCCCCGAAGCAATCTCCGTGTCACTACCCCCGCCCGTCGTTGCGAGGTCCCTTCATGCTATCCTCACGAAGCAATCTCCGTGTCACTACCTCCTCCCGTCGTTGCGAGGTCCCTTCATGCTATCCCCCCGAAGCAATCTCCGTGTCACTACCCCCTCCCGTCGTTGCGAGGTCCCTTCATGCTATCCTCACGAAGCAATCTCCGTGTCACTACCCCCTCTCGTCGTTGCGAGGTCCCTTCATATTATCCTCACGAAGCAATCTCCGTGTCACTACCTCCTCCCGTCGTTGCGAGGTCCCTTCATATTATCCTCACGAAGCAATCTCCGTGTCACTACCCCCTCTCGTCGTTGCTGTAGAAGTTACATATTTCGTTGCAATATTTTCAAAAAATAGAGTTACATAGAAAGGAAACGAAATATGAATAGAATAACAAAAAGTTTTGATGAAACAGTTCTTCGAAATGAAATTCGTCGT
>WRLO01000092.1 GCA_009777575.1 Candidatus Cloacimonadota bacterium | reverse complement strand
GAGAATTGGAATGGATAATGGATAATGGACAATGGATAATGGATAATGGATAATGGATAATGGACAATGGATAATGGACAATGGATAATGGACAATGGATAATGGATAATGGATAATGGACAATGGATAATGGAAAATGCCTAATGCCTAATGCCTAATGGAGAATTCTTAATTCTTAATTCGGATTGTATTATGTTTATTTATATTCTTAACATCGTATTAATTTTATTTTGGTATTTTATCCTATCTTACAAGAAAAGTGCCAAAAAGGAAGTATGGTTTCTTTTGCTGACAGGGTTGCAATTGATACTATTAGGTGGTCTGCGTGGGCTATCTGTAGGGACAGACACAAATGCTTATGCTTATGAATACGAGTTTTTCAAGATGTATGGCATAGCTCGTTATTCTGGTCTGGAGTATGGTTATGTAGGCATCATGTCGGTTTTGAGTTATTTCAATGCAAATTTTATCTGGCTCAAAATGATAGTGGCTTTCATCATAGTATTTTGTGTATTTAAGGCGATTTATGATTTATCTGCAAATGTATTTTTGAGCGTTTATTTATTTATCTCGATGTATTTTTATTATTATAGTTTCAACGGGATAAGGCAGTGTATTGCAGTGGCGATTTGCTTTTTTGGTTATAAACACTTATTAAATAGAAAACTTTTGAAATATATACTCTGCATCTTGGTGGCAGCACAATTTCATACGACAGCTTATATTATGCTTCCTGTTTATTTTATTTATACTTTGACAAAACAGAGAAAAAGACTTTTTGTCTTTTTGATAATGCTCTATTTTATGGTAGTGTTTATTAATCCGTTTATGATGTTTGTTTTAAGATTTTTACCACGATACATTGCTTATCTCGACTCTGTTTATATGGAAACCTTTGCTGGAGCAAGATATATCATAGTTTATGGAGCTTTGGTGTGTTTTGGAGCAGTAATATTAAGAGTTACAAGTTACAAGTTTAAAGTTACAAGCCCCCCCCCTACCCCCCCCATAAATGTGGGGGGAAACGATGGTGTCATAAATGAGGGGGGGTTTCCCCACACATTTATGGGGGGGGGAGGGGGGGGGTTACCAGTTTCTGACAAAAAATTCATCCTCGAATACTTATTTATCTGTATCGCCTTTGTCCTTAATCTACTGACAATTTATGGTTTCACTTTATTTACAAGGCTTGCCTGGTATTTTACTATATATTCTATCATATTTATCCCCAGCTGCTTGAGCAAAATAAAGAATAAATACACAAGGATGATTATCTTTTGGTTGATTATTTTCATTACTTTTATGTATCATTATTATTTCTTGTCTGTTAATTATCATAGGATAGTTCCTTGGGAATTAGTAATTAATAATTAATAATTAGTAATTAGAAATTACTAATTACTAATTATTTATTTTAAAGGAGATTCTATGAAAGGTATCATACTCGCAGGTGGCTCTGGGACGCGTTTATACCCTGCCACACGGATTATTAGCAAGCAATTATTGCCGATTTACGACAAACCGATGATTTATTATCCTATGTCTACCTTAATGCTGGCAGGGATACAGGATATTTTGATAATTTCTACACCTCTGGATTTACCACATTTTGAGAGTTTTTTTGGAGATGGTTCACTTTGGGGGCTAAAAATCGAATATAAAGCTCAACCGAGTCCAGATGGGATTGCACAGGCTTTTTTGATAGGTGAGGATTTTATCGGAAATGACGCTGTGTGTTTAGTTCTTGGTGACAATATCTTTTATGGAGCAGGATTGAGCTTAAAACTCGAAAATACACTTAAAGAATGCGAAAAGTCCCAAAATGCCTTTATATTTGGTTACCCGGTAAATGACCCTGAAAGGTATGGTGTCGCAGAGGTAAACAAAAATCATGAAGTCTTATCTATCATAGAGAAACCTCAAAAACCTAAAAGCAATCTCGCTGTAGTAGGTCTGTATTTTTATCCTAATGATGTGATAAAAATAGCTAAAAATGTCAAACCATCAAATAGAGGTGAGCTTGAAATTACTTCTGTTAATCAAGAGTTTTTAGCTCAAAATAGACTAAAACTCAGTGAAATGGGGAGAGGTTTTGCCTGGCTTGATACTGGAACTCATTCAAGCCTCTTGGAAGCCTCCATTTTTATCGAGACTATAGAAAAAAGACAAGGTCTAAAAATAGCCTGTATAGAAGAAATAGCCCTCTTAAAAAAATATATAGGAAAAGAAAATCTCGATAAATATCTGGCTTTTTATGGAAAATCAAGTTATGCAGATTATTTGAAAAGGGTGTTTTTTCTGTAGGGAACTGATTTATCTGTTCCGTCTATAGTAGGGAACTGATTTATCAGTTCCCTACAAATCAAGGTTTATTTGTGATTTATGATGAATAGAGCCAAGCTTTTAATAAAAAACTTTTTTGCTTATGGATTTGCTGAGTTTATCAGCAAGATAGTTCCATTTTTATGTCTACCCCTTGTAACGCGGCTGATGCCCGACACCGCTGCTTTTGGTGTTTTTAATATGTATACTGTCGTGAGTGGTATTAGTGTAACTTTGATAGTTCTCAATATGCACACAGCGGTATTTCGAGACTATTTTTTAAGTAAACCAGAGGACACAAATTATGACATCACTACCACAGGTCAAAGGATAGTTCTTTTTAACTCATTGATTATTTGCCTTATCTTGATAGTATTTAATCAATTTTTTAGTCGCTTATTTTTTAATGATGTCCAATACAGCCTTGTCATCGTATTTTCAGCGATTGCAATATTTTTTACTGCCAATAATTATTTGATTGAACTTCCCACGCGGTTACAAAATCAGAGACGGATATTTATCATTTCAAAGCTTATTAGCTCTGTAGGTTATTATGCGGTAATATTATTTTTGATTTATATAGGGTTTACATATTACAGCATTATTTTTGGAGCTATTTTTACAGCTATATTTTTGATGGCTTATTTTTGGATAAAAAATAAAGATTTTTTTTTAGAGGGTAAATTTGATAGAGACATAGCTAAAAGTCTTTATAAAACTGGTGTTCCTTTGATGCCTGCCAGTATAATGTATTGGCTTTATTCAGGGATTTCAGTTATATTGATTTCAAGGTTTTTGGATTTAAATGAGCTGGGTGTCTATTCTTTTGGCTCAAAAATAGCTCGGATTAGCCAGATACTTGCTACTGTTTTGATAGGGGGACTGACACATTTTATATATTCTACACTCAAGGACAAAGATTATAAAACCATGATTGGCAAGCTCTGGGAAATTATGTTTGTCTTTTCTACAATATTTTATTTAGTTTTATTTTTGCTCAAAGACTTTATTTTTAATACTTTTTTCACTGGTGATTATTTACAGGGTATCGTTGTATTTCCTTATTTGCTTTTAGTTCCCTTACTCAGCTTTTTAAAATTCTTTTTTCTGACGCAGTTTACTATTATCGGAAAACCGATTTATCATTTTGTGATTTATTTCATTGATTGTGCCTTGCTTTTTGCTCTGAGCCTTTTATTACTGCCAGATTATGGCATAGTAGGAGTCGCTATAGCAAATGTATGCTCAAGCTATGTGTCATTGACTATTTTGATAGTCTTAGCCGTCATAAAAAAGAAATTGATTGTCTTTCAGGCAAGCACCTATTTTTTATTCCTTTTATTTTTATTTGTTTTCATTTTTATTAATAGCAAGGATACGATATTTTTAAATCAAATAATGATTTTTGGATATATGGCGGTGGCTTTTTTGATGAATATAAAGAGAATATATAACTACTTTGGAGTTCGGAGTTCGGAGTTCGGGGTTCGGAGTTAACATTAGTTCACAACTCACTACTGCAAAATTTCTCTGTGTGCTCTGTATAGATTTGATAAAAACATTGACAAAAAAGAGGACTTGTGAAATTTTGAACAAATCTTAATAAAGAAATAATTTCGGAGCGATTAAATGATTCAGTATAAAAACAAACAAGAACTCATCGATGCTATAAACAAGGCTTATGAAAAGTTTGTTGTAGAGTTTCTTGAAGTGAAAAACGAAGATATATACACAAGGATAAAGTCGGTCGAAAAGACCCCTGCCGAGATGATTGCTTATCAAATCGGATGGCTAAGGCACATAATGCAATGGGAAAAAGACGAATTAGCTGGTAAAGAGGTAATCACACCAGCACCAGGTATCAAATGGAACGAAATCGGTAAACTTGTGCAGACATTTTATGACAGGCACAACAAGGGAGATTTAAAAAGTTTACTCTCAGAATTTGCAAAAACAAAAGAAGAGTTTATTGAATGGATAGAAACTTTGGATGAAAACACACTCTTTGAACTCAATCAACGAAAATGGGCATTCATAAAAGCTGGATGGCCTGTTTGGAAATGGCTTCATATTAACTCTGTAGCACCTTTTACAAATTTCAGACCACAGATTCGGAAGTGGAAAAAGGAGGTGAAATGACAATAGTCATTTACAAATCAATCTACGGTAGCACAAAGCGATATGCTCACTGGCTTGCAAAGGAGCTGAATTGTCGTGCTGTGAATTTGAAAGAAAACAAGCAGATAAACCTAGAAGAATTTGATACCATCATATTGGGTGGTGGTCTTTATGCTGGTGGTATTTTAGGTAGCTCGAGCTTGAAAAAGCAATGGGATAGCCTGAAAGACAAAAAAATAGTAGTGTTTACGGTTGGTTTAGCAGACCCTAAAACTACAAACTATCAAAAAATCAAAGATATGTGTTTTAACTCAGAACAACAGAAGAATATCAGTTTTTTTCATTTAAGAGGTAGCTGTAACTACTCAAAACTGACTCTTATCCATAGATTGATGATGGCAATGTTGAAATGGATAACCAAACGAAAAAAAGAGACTGAAATGACTGAAGAAGATAAACATTTTTTAGCTACTTATGGTAAAAAAGTGAGTTTTGAAGATAGAAAAACATTGCAACCGATTGTTGAGTATGTAACTCGTTCTGCCCTCCCCATGTAGCTTGCGTAGAGTCAATCTTCCCGATTGACATATGCGGAGTGGGTGGCTTGTTTGTAATTAGTAATTACTAATTACTAATTATTAAATTGATATTTAATAGCTCTTATTTTCACAGCGTTTTTATCTCTCCATTCTTCTTTTACATTTATAAACCCAGCTTTTTGCAACATCATTATTTGGTTTTTTACCGTGCATGGTGTGTCAAAATGATATATTTCATCATTATTTATGCCTTGTTTTAGTCTTAATTTTTCGCTTTCTGAAAAATGGAAATCCTCTTCCTCTTGGGTAAATACCATATAATCACATTCGATATATTGCCCATTTGGGACTAGTGCGTTGAATATTTTTTTATATAGATTAGTCTTTGTTTTATGTTCTAAATGATGTAAGGTTTGATAGGAGATTACAGTGTCATAAATATCATTTCCAAAATCATATTCCAGATAATTTGCTTTGATTAAATATATGTTTTTATCAGGAAATTTATTGTGTAGTATATCAAGCATTTTCTGTGACATATCAATTCCTGTAACATAAATATCTGGAAACCTTTTAAAGATTTCTACAAGCTCAAGTCCTGTGCCACATCCTAAGTTTAAGTAATACTTTGAATTTTCAGGTAATAACTCGGCAAATTTTATGTATCCATTTTTGATGTGAGATAATGACAACATGTGTTCTTCATACGAGTCAATTCTGTTTTCAAAAAATTCATCCATTTTTTCGAGCATGTTATTCACTATAATTCTACCTATTTCATTAGTGCCATTCTTTTTGTCTCGATAAACCCTTTAGTAACCATTCTCTGGAAGTAAATTCCGCTACTGACAGGTTTGTCACTATCATCTGTTCCATTCCACACAACACTATGTTTACCGGCATAAAAATGGTTATTGGTTAAAACACGAATTCTTTGTCCTCTAATATTGAAGATTTCTATCGAAACCATAGAATCACTTGCCAAATCAAAATAAATGGTAGTTTCAGGATTGAATGGATTTGGATAATTCCCTATTAATTGGGTTGTTAAAGGTATTTCTGTATCATCTATATCATCAACTGTAACATCTATAAACGCTGATTTGGTAATACTATCTTCACCACCATTTATTGTTAATGTAACATCATAGACACCAGTGAAAAGATATGTGAACACAGGATTCCGCTCGGTCGAGTCGATAATTCCATCACCTGTAAAATCCCAAGCCCACGACATCGCACCTGTCGATATACAAGTGAAATGAACCTCCAATGGTGCAGTACCCATAGTCGGTTCTGCAGTGAAATCGGCTTTTACTGGTTGTGTTACAACTATAAAATCAGGTTTCGTATTACTACTTTCACCATCATTGATTGTCAAGGTCACCGTATAAACACCTTTTTCTTCAAAGATAAAAACAGGATTCTGTTCTGTCGAGTCAATAATCCCATCACCTGTAAAATCCCAAGCCCAAAAAAATGCTCCAAAAGACCTATCAGTAAACCGAACTTCAAGAGGTGCATGACCTGATAAGGGCTCTGCATTGAAATCGGCATAAACAGGGGGAACTACAAGGATAAAGTCTGGTTTTGTAATACTACTTTCACCATCATTGATTGTCAAGGTCACCGTATAAACACCTTTTTCTTCGAAAATAAAAACAGGGTTTTGTTCTGTAGAGTCAATATTTTCATCACCTGTAAAATCCCAAGTCCAAGAAAATGCTCCAAAAGACCTATCTGTAAACCGAACTTCAAGAGGTGCATGACCTGATAATGGTTCTGCACTGAAATCCGCATAAACAGGTGGAACTACTAGGATAAAGTCTGGTTTTGTAATACTACTTTCACCATCGTTGATAGTCAATGTTATTGTATAAGCACCTTCTTCGTCAAAAATGAAAATAGGGTTTTGCTCTGTAGAATTAGTATTTCTTACAATACTTATACCGCTTGTCCGTGTTTGAGAAGATGATGTTGACGCAACTCCAAAATCCCAAACCCAAGAGACAGCACCTATTGACAAGTCTGTAAACTGCACCTCCAGAGGTGCAATGCCTATCAAAGGTTCTGCTGTAAAATCGGCATTCACATACCTTTCCACTACGATAAAATCATTTTTCTCAATACTTTCCTCGCCATCATTTATCATCAGTTTCACGCTATAGATACCTGCTTCCGTGTAAATATAGACAGGATTTTGTTCATTTGAATCAATCACACCATCATTATCAAAGTCCCAAGCCCAGGAATCAATTTCACCTATTGACAAATCAATAAACTGCACTGCCATTGGAGCATACCCTTTAGTAACATCTGCTGTAAAATCTGCAAAAAGACCAACATCGTGATATTCATAAGCACCTATACTTATTTCTCCATTTGTAATTCTCGGATTACCTGCCAAATCAAACTCTGGAAAAGTATAATTCGGTATATCCAAAGTTCCAGAGCCTATTCCTATTGAGTTATGTTTTAGCATTTCTGGATGATTTCCATTACCAAGAAATGATGGGATGCCATCTAAGTTATTGTCATATTCGACAGTCCAATTGTTGGCAGGAAAGATATGAATTGATTGAGAGATATCTTCAAACAAATTATGACTAAAAACGCTTGTTCCCCCTAAAGAAACGCTTGGACCATGTAATCTAACTCTATTAACAGGTTCATTGTCATAGAAAATACTGTTATAAAACTCAAGGTTCACTCTGTTTTCTGCAGCAAAAGGCCAATAATCATGTAAATTATTCACAAAAGTGCTATTTACAACTTTTACATTAAAAAGTGGGTCTGTTGCTCTTGTTGAACCATTAATAAATATAACATTTGCAGTATCACGGTAAAAAGCTCCATCATGAAAAGCCTTTGTATGTAAATTTTTTATCAATACATTTGATAATGTTGCATTACAAACTTCATTTAAACCTGTAAATTCTCTTAAATAGCCAAATCTTATCCCATGATTTCCACCATCAATAATTATATTTTCAAGATTTGCATTTAATGTAGCATATATGTGGATTGCGAATTTTGTGTATTCATATAAAGTGCCACTATTTCTATAGATTTCGATATTTTTTAACAGCACTGACTCACTTGCACCTATAGCTATACCAGCTTGTGCTGTATTACTAGTATTTCTATCATCATATCTGACATTCTCAATATGATAAACAGAATAATTCGATAATGCATAAGTGATTATTGCATTCTCTTCCCACTGAAAACCGGGCTGAGCAAAAACATTTGTTATAGTAATGTTTTTTATAGTAATATTCTCAGGTAAATCAGAAGGCACATCATGCCAAGCATACATGCCCGAACACAACCCCCAGCTGTATCCACCTACATCTATAA
The DNA here is from genome assembly GCA_009777575.1 of Candidatus Cloacimonadota bacterium. GTDB lineage: Bacteria > Cloacimonadota > Cloacimonadia > Cloacimonadales > WRIO01 > WRLO01. The sequence goes on along the minus strand of WRLO01000092.1, from coordinate 4,441 downwards.
TAGTATTATCCATACTTTCACCGATAAACTTTATCTGTGGCTTGAGGTGCAATGGAAATAGATTGCCAACATCCATATTATGAACGCCATCTGCAATGTGGATTGTGTTTATATTATCAGGATTTGCGACTATTTTTGCCATTGCCATTGTAATCGTTTTTAGTGCAGTAAAAGGCGTTAAACCATCATTATTATCGTCTCCATCTGTGCTTACATACAGATCAGCGTCAATCTCTGTAACATATCCATTTTCTATAAAAAATTCTGTGGGTGTATTGGAAAACATATTCCATGAACTGACATAATCAAAGGTTCCAGTTCCTAAATAAAAATTCTGTAAACTTGTATTATTCAGAATAATGTCGTTGTAAAATCTAGCTGTGTTAAAGTAGATATGGTTGATATTTACATCTTCACCTAATGTAATCGGTAAACTAGTTGAGACAGAATTGTAAACTATAGCTATACCTCCAGCTCGCCCCATTGACATATTTCTGTAAATAATATTCCCGTTCAAATTCGCCGATGAAAGATGAATGACTATACCGCCACCAATTGCACTAACAATATTATTATGAATAATATTGTTATTTATCGATATATTGGTTGAAGTAGTAACATAAATTCCTCCCCCTCCTCCTGAGTTTGGATCTGTAGGAATAACTCTTTTAAATCCATTTCGAATTGTAAAGCCTTCAATCGTTGTATTTTGAGCATTTATGATTTCTGCTACCGAACTAAGTCTTTGCCCGTCGATGATAGTCTGTCTTATATAAGTTGTATCTGCTGTAGTAGTGAATAAGCTGCCTAAATACAAGGATTTAGAGATTATGCTCAGATTCTCATAATAAATGCCTGGCGACACAATTATCGTATCGCCATTTGAGGCATAATTTATTGCCGATTGTATGGTTTGAAAATCAAATTCGTGGCTATGCCCTACGGTGTATGTTGCTGAGTATAAATTAACCCATAAACATAAAAATAACACGATGATTAAAACTTTATTTAGCATTGTTTTCCGCCTTATAATTCATTTTCAAATCCGTAATGGCGTTCTCCAATCGAAATATTATAATGATATTTCAATTGGAGAACCCACTACGGAAAGCTTGATGACAGTCTTGTCTTTTATCTTACCATGTAAAGAAATTTCAAAGTCTTCGGGCTCATCGCAATCGTAGAAGATTCTATAGTTACCTAAATGCTCTGCAATGAAATTTGCGAGTTCTTCCAAGTCAAGATTGTCGCCTTGCATTCTGAGGTATTCTTCTAGAATATCTGGTCTCGATTGTGGAATATGTTCATATAGTTCTACAAACCAAAATTGTTCTCTTTCCATACTTTGCATTTGCATGTATGGAGACTCTTCGGTTTCTCGGTTTGTTATTGAGTTTGAACAACCTATAAACAAACCTAACATTGTTAACATCAACAAAGATGTTAATACTACAATCTTTGCCTTATACAGACTTAATCTTTTGCAAAGTTTACTTTTGTCTCTGTTGTTTGCCATAATATCCTCCTATTGGCTTATTTTTATGTTAGTTGGTAATACATCACTAAACAAAATTGTATTAACCGACATTTTTTGAATTTTTGTCAATGGTTTTAGTTGTTTGTTTTTTTGAAGATTATCGAGGACTCGTGTTCTGATATCGGTGCTGGTCAATAAATCTGTGTCACATGCACGACATAAATTGTGGAAACGTTCAGGATATTGAGTCTTATCTATTTCGTATATTTCTGCATCTAGTTCTTTGCTTATATTTTTTAGTTTTACTGACATCTTGGGAAACATTTCTAAAAACTCCTTATCTGGCAAGCTAACAACTACCAGATTAATATAATCATTTCCCTTTTGTGATACAAGATACCCTTTGTCATAAAGACTTTTGTATTTCTCTACATTAGCGGGTTCTTTGGTAACTTTCCCTTTAATAATTTCATATAAATCATCAAAGTCTGTCGGATCGTAGTTTTGCCAGTCCGAAGGTCGGCTGTCCCATGTAGTATTGAATTGCCATGAAAGCTTTTTATCAGAGTAATAACTATTTATTTCACCATGAACATTGTAAAGTTTCTGAACATAACTGAGTTCGTTTACATCAAAATCCTCTTTGAGCCATGCAAAGGCTATGTTAACACCACCATCACTGCGTCTGACATAAAACTTTTGCAATGGTGATTTCTTATCCTGTTTTGCAAGTTTAAATCCTGTAGTAAAAGATACAATCGACCACATTAAGAAATTGAAATCATTTTTTGGAGTGTAAATTCTTTGGATGTCATAACCTTTCATTGCTTTGAAAAGTAGAGGAATGTACATATCGCAAACATGTTTTGCGTATTTCATAAATATCTGATGTTTCTTTTCATAAATAGCTTTTGACGGTTCTGTTATCATGATGTTTGTGAGGTATCTATTCCCAGAAATTTTATCAATATATCCAAGTTCTACTAAAACGTCTATCTCATCTTCAATATAAGCCGCAGGTATACAAAGGTCTTTGGCTATTTCTGAAATTGTTTTTGCTTTGTGATATACACAATAAGCAATATTTTGCCGACTAAGATTACTCATGTAGGTACCGATGTTTTCACCATCAACACCCTCTGAACCGTGATGAGCGACACCGGCAAATTTTATCATTTTCACTCTATTTTCATCTGGCATGCTAATTGTCTCCTTCAGTCGATTTCTTGCATTATAAAGATGCTTTTTAACTGTTCCCAATGGCATATCAAGTTTTTTTGCAATTTCTTTCAATTTTTTCTTTTCGAAATAATGCATCACTACAATTTCTCTCTGTATTTTTCCTAAATAAGATATTTCCGATTCCAATCGTAAATATTTAGAATCTTTCCTATTACTTTCTATAAAAAAGTCATCATAAGGTGTTTTTAAAAGTTTTCTATACTTAGCTTCTTCGCCCCAAAATCTTTTGCAAATATTTTCAGACACTTTATAAACAAAACCAGCAATGTTTTGACTCTGAACATTGTCCATTTTCAACAAAGCCGTATATACTTCATAAAGTATCCTTGAAGCCAATTCCTCAGCGTCAGTGATATTTTTTAATTTTGAGAGTGCAAAACCAAATATCTTTTCTTTATACTCCCAAATAACCTTTTCGATGAAGTCCTTATCTTTCATCAAATGCTCCTTGCAAGAAATCACTATAATATATATGTCCAAAAATGCCGAAAGGTTCCAAAAAAGTCAAGTTTTTATATTTTTTTTTCAATACCGACAATTGCGAATGTTATCTTATTTATAAATATACATATATAAGTGTCAATAAAAAAAACGGCATTTTTGAAATGAGAAGGTTTAATAAAAAAATATGAAAATATTTTTTCTCCAAAAAAGCGTTAATTGCTTATTTAATATAATGATATATCGTATATTTAGTTTTTTTATATAGAAGCACTGACTATAGACAATAATAATGGAATTGTGTTTACAGATAGGAACGGAAATATTGAGATACCTGTAATAATAGAAAGAATACAAGAGAACGAAGCACGGATACAGGAACTTAATATAGAAATAGAGAACATGGAGGCTCTGGGTGAAACTATAGCTAATACATCACAGCAAGCAAAAAATATATATGATAGTAAACTAATGGCTTTACTTTATGAAAGACAGGCTTTGCAGGGTGAAATAAATAATTTAAGAGCCTTAGCAATGGATACGGTAATATTATATGGTGAGCAGCTGAAAAAGTTTAATGCTGGTGTTAATCTCATAGAAAGCATAAATAATAATCTTTTGACCCTTAAATATGATATACTCGATTTAAAGACTAATCTGTTTGTAGCAGAGACATTTATTGAGAATTTAGGTAAGACAAGAGAGCAGATACAAAGTGGTGAGAGTATAGAATTAACAAGAGCACAGAAACGACTGCAAAACCAGATGCAGAGAGATGCAGACGCCCTAAGAAGTAAAATAAATAGCCTTGAAAATAGTTTGAGAGCAGAAGTAGAAAAAGGTAATAATATAAAGAACGCTCTTGAAAAAATGGCAATCGAGATGAATGCTATAAACGCAATGGAGCTTTTGAGAGTAGTTAATAGAGAAATTGATAATGGACAATTGATAATGGATAATGGACAATGGATAATGGATAATGTATCACCAGAGGTTAGCCAAGAAACAAAGGATAATATAAGGCGAGAGGCTCTGGAACATGCAAGGGTAAAGACAGAGGCAGAGATACAAGCAGAACAAAAACAAGCTGAAGAAAAGAGAATTGCAGAGGAAAAACAAGCCGAAGAAAAGCAGGCACAAGAAAAAAAAGCTAATGAAGCAGCAGAGACTACAAGAAAAAATAATCAAAATGTGTTTCAGCAGTTGATGGAATATGTAGATAGCTTGTTTAAAGATACTGATTTGACTACTATATTAAACGGACTAAAGATAGAACGGAAT
>WRLO01000091.1 GCA_009777575.1 Candidatus Cloacimonadota bacterium | reverse complement strand
AAAAGGACAGAGGGGTGCCTGGGGGGGGGGTGGGGGGTTGGTCTTTTTCCCCCCCCCCCCCCCCCCCCCAAAAAGGGGGGGGAAACCCCCCCCCATTTTTGGGGGGGGGGGTAGGGGAGGGAATTTGAGATGTATCAGCCAAGCCCATAGGCAGTTCAAAATCATTGATCAAAATATCATCTACAGCTCTCACGATAAAATTTACTACTTCATTTGGAGTATAATAAACTCCTCTATTCTTTCGTAATGTAGGATTATATTCAGATAGGAAGTATTCATAGAAATGGATAATCGGGTCTTTGTCACCAAGCTCGCCCATCACTGCATTCATATCAGTAACTCTAAACGATTCTGCCAAATCATCCACAATCCAACTGAACCTTGTATCTAGGTCAAACACCGCAATATTTTGAAAGAATTTTCGTAAGAATGGGTTTGTTTTGGGTATCAATTCTGCGGCTATTTTTCGGTCAAATAAGTTCCCCCCCCTGCCCCCCCCATAAATGTGGGAGGTATTTTGAAGTCTTGCTGCAAACATACCATAAGTGATTGTCTGAGCATAAATATCAGCAAAATCATGGTTTGATATGTTTTTTATCAATATTTCTTGAAAATCGATTTTTTCTTGGTATAAGGAACTTTTGGGCGTATGCAATACGCCCCTACGGGGCGAATGGAAATCGCTACTACGGGGCGATTGGAAATCGCTACTACGGTCGTCTTCATTTAGTATCATTTCAATCACTTCAGCCATCAATTTTGCTTTGTTTGCCATTATTTTTGCAAGTTTTTGTGATTTAGTGATACTCTGTGGTTCTGCATGAGCAAAGGCATTTATGAAGTTTTCGAATTTTGTAAGGTTCTCTTCTAGTAGCGTCAACTTTCCAGTTGACGAGTTATCTCGAACTAGAAAGTTCGAGTTACATTTAGCAATCTGTATTGTGTCCACTCGCTGTTGTTTTTGGTAAAATATAAAGGTTAAATAATCAGTTATGATAAGGTTGTCGAGAGAGTTTATGTATCTATCAAACTGGGCTTTGTTCTGCTTACTATTAAGGTCAATGCCTATATCTTTTGCTTCAATATAACAAACAGGAATATTTGCTCTTGTGATGATATAATCAGGAGCACCACAGTCAATTCTGCGAGGTTCATTAATGACTTGAATTCTGTCATTCTGAACGGAGTGAAGAATCTCATCCGATAAAATATTTTCAATTAGCTTCTTTAGAGCTGATCTATAGCTATGCTCCGTAGCGTTACCAGTCTGATACAGCTGATTAACTTCATTTATGTAATCAGTAAAATCTTTCATTTCACCTCTTATTTATTTACAGTTTATCATTTGTGTTCAAAATATTTATAGTTTTCTACATAGCTAACGCTCCCTTCTGGATGAAGTGTTATCTTCTCTTGCATAGCAAGAGTCAAGGCATGCTCTTCTGCTTTTTCTGAGTGAAAAGAGCTTATTCTTTAACCTTATTCATTTTCAGAAAAGAATGTAGGAGTTTCTATTGGAGCAAGTTTTCCATAACCGCTCCATGCAAAAATTTGCTTTTCATCTTCATTGCAATAAACATCATCAACTTTGCAGATAAAAAAAATACAATCACCTATCTTGATATTCTTTTCGACACCGCATATAAAAGCTAATCTGCTATGGACAGGATATTTTACCGGGGCTTCAATGAGATCAATAGCGAAATCTTTTACTTTGTCCACAACTCGACCAGAAACAGACCCACATTTGAGTGTTTCTTCTGCAATAGCTGCACTAGGTATGCTCAAAACAGCTTTTCCACATTTTAAAAGGACTTCACAAGTATAACTCTTGTTCCATATCGAAAAACCTATATAGGCAGGGTCATTTTCAAGATATGTCCACCAAGATACGGTGGTTAAATTTGTTTTACCTTCTGGTGTTTGAACACAAATCAGCGACACTGGATGTGGTGATGTGTATTTCAGTGATTCTAACATTGTGATTTGTCTTAACATTATTTTTCTCCTCAATTTAAAACTTTTTTACAATATTTCTTTTTTCACTATTCTTACTTTTTTTATCTTTTTATTTGTAACTTCGACTATTTCAAAAGTATATCCATTTATATTAATTTTTTGACCCTGTTTCGGAATAGTTGCCAGTGTACTAATAATTAAACCCGCTATAGTTTCATAATCGCCTTCAGGTAAATCCAAGTCATAATCATCTACCAATGTATCGACTTCAACAAAACCGTTCACCAACCATGTGTTTTTATTTACTTTTACTACATCTTTTATTTCTTCAGTATCATATTCGTCATCTATTTCACCAACTATTTCTTCTAAAATATCTTCAATAGTTACTAAACCAGAAGTTCCCCCATAAGCATCTACAACAATAGCAATGCTTTTCTTTTGGGCTTGCATTTCTTTTAAAAGAACATTTACATCCATAGATTCTGGGACAAAATAGATTTCTCTTTGCATTTCTTTGGCAGTCAAATTAAGATTTTTTTCTTTTAATAGATCGTAGATAATCAGCACCCCTGTTATCTCATCAAGAGTTTCATGGTATACAGGGTAGCGTGTATAACCATCAATTTTTACAAAATTCATGATTTCTGCATAAGTCATATTGTCTTGTATCGCAACTATTTCAGTCCGCGGCTTCATGACATTTTTGGCAATCAAATTATTGAATTCGAGAGCTTCTTCGAGCATTTCTTTTTGAGGTTGTTGTAGATTGCCTTCGTTGTATGTTTGTTCAACAATAAAAGCTAAATCATCCTTTGTAAATGCCTTATAAGAGTTTTGCTCATCAATTTTTAAGAATTTTTTCATATAATTGTTGATATAAGTTACTATATTTACAAGTGGTTTTAACAAAATATAACAGGTATTTATCAGTGGAAAAAAGGCTATTACAAGTTTATTAGGAAAGTCTCTAAACATGCTCTTAGGAATTAAATCGCTGAATACCAAGACAACAAAGGCTATTATTATAGTTGAATAAAAACTTTCCCTTTTGAAAATATGGTGATAGAATAAAGTTGTTGCAACAGCAGCTATGATAATATTTGTGACATTAGAGCCTATCAAGGTGGTGCCAAACGTTTTATCTCCATGATCATAAAAATGAAGAATCTTCCTTTTTATATTACTCTTTTTTGCTTCTTGTTCAAGTTTAAACCTATCGAGAGAAATAATACCGGTTTCAAAACCAGCAAAAACAGCTGATAAAAAGAAAAATAGAACAAGAACTAATAAATATAAAAATATTTCCATTATGTAAATTAATTGTATTTTAGATAATCAATCACAATCGTTTTTTTATGTTCCCAATCTCTCATTTTTATAGGCAATTTTTAAGGCATCAATAAATTCATCTAACTCTCCATCAAGCATTCCAGACAAGTTATGGGTAGTCAAATTAATTCTATGATCTGTTATCCTTGATTGAGGATAATTGTATGTCCTTATTTTTGCACTCCTATCACCAGTACCGACTTGTGATTTTCTACTACTAGCTATTTCTGATTCTTGTTTTGAAATTTCTAAATCAAGCAGTTTTGAACGAAGAACCTCCATAGCTTTTGCTCTATTTTTTATTTGTGATCTTTCATCTTGGCAAGTAACGACAATATTTGTGGGCAAATGAGTTATCCTGACAGCTGAATCAGTTGTATTTACATGCTGCCCCCCAGCTCCTTGTGCTTTGTAAATATCAACTTTTAGATCATTTTCATTAATTTGAACATCAATCTCATCAGCTTCTGGCAAAACTGCGACAGATATTGCTGATGTATGGATGCGTCCATTGGCTTCTGTTTCTGGAACTCTTTGAACCCTATGAACTCCAGACTCAAAACGCATGGTACCGTAGACATTATCACCTTCGAGGCTAAATGATATTTCACGAAATCCACCTCTGCCAGTCTCATTGAAAGATATAATGCTTTTTTTCCAACCCTTCAGTTCACAAAATCTTGTATACATACGATTCAACGCTGCAACAAATAAGGCAGCTTCTTCACCTCCTGTACCTGCTCTGATTTCAATAATTGCGTTTTTTTCATCATTCGGATCTTGGGGTGCGAGAAGGTTTTTTAAATTTTGAGTAATTTCTTCTAAATTATTTTCTAGCAACTCATATTCTTCTTTTGCAAGGTTTACCATATCTTGGTCAATTTCATTAAAAATCATTGATTTAGTCTGTTCTAACTGTATTTTAATGCTTTCAATACTTTGATAGGTATTCAAAATGTTTTGTAATTCATTAAATCTTCTATTTATTTTTTTATATTCCTTGCGATCATTCATCTCTGTAAGATCAGAAATTCTATCACGAAGTATATCGTATTCATTTTTTAATGAATTAATTTTATCAATTGGTATCATTGTTTTCTAAGTTCAATGCTTCTTTTAATGCTACTATTGCCACCTCAATTTGAAGTTCATCGGGAGGTTGGGTTGTGATATTTTGGAGTGCCATTCCCGGTTTTGTGAATAGTTTCATTAAAATATTATTGCCTTTTTTTTCGGAAAGTTTCAAAAATTCATAACTTATTCCTGAAATCAAAGGAATAAAGGGTAAGTGGTATAAAAATCTTTGTAAAAAATTGGGTATAAAATTCCAATACCATGCAACAAAAGTATCAATAATAGAAAATATCAAAATAGCTATTAACAAAACAATAAACATAAAACTTGTGCCACAGCGAGGATGGATGGTAATAAATTCTTTCACAGATTCCACAGTAAGAGGTGCTTTTTGTTCATAAGCGAATACGGCTTTATGCTCTGCTCCATGATATTCAAATACTCTCTTTATCTCTTTCATAAAACTGATACAATAGACATAAATTACAAAAAATACAATTCTGAGACTGCCAGAAAAAAGATTGAAGTAAATATTATTTTTTTCAAGATTTAATAATGAAGCCAACCAATATGGTAAAAATCCAAAGAGGAGTATAGCCAATCCAAAACCAGCAACATAAGTAAGGTATTCTTCCATTTTTTTTCTAAATGATGTTGATTTTGTAGTTTGGATCTCATTTATTTTAGGGTCTTGTATATCTGTTAATTTATCAGTTCCTTCTTCTTGTATAGGGGCTTCCATATTATCTTTTTCCCAAATATCAGCTGAATAATTCAAAGTCTGAATCCCAATCTTCATCATCTCAATTAAAGATACAAACCCTCTAATCACAGGTCGTTTATATATCGGATGGGTCTTTGTTATTGAGATAAAGGGCTTTTTTTGCACTTCTATAGAACCATCTCTTCTACGCACTGCTGTAGCAAGATGTTCCGGTCCACGCATCATTACACCCTCAATGACTGCTTGTCCGCCGATTTGTATTTTTTTTTCAGACATAAACTCTTCTGAATGAGTAGACATTTAATCTAACTCAAATTGTATCTCTTGCGGAATTTTTCAACTCTACCAGCTGTGTCCACAAGTTTCTCTTTTCCTGTAAAAAAAGGGTGACAAACTGAACAAATATCAACTTGAAGATTTTCTCTTGTTGATTTGCTCTCAAAAGCATTGCCACACGCACATTTTACATTTACTTTTTCATATTTTGGATGAATTCCAGTTTTCATTTATAGCTCCTTATGAGATATTATTTTGTCATTTTGAACCAAATTATTTATTTCAGCTTTTTTGTCAATTAAAAAGTGATAATACTATTTTTGCATAATAAATCTATTTCTATATGTATATTGTCAAAGAATAACAATAAATAATTCAACATTGTAAAAATCCTATTCTATACAAGGTATTTTTACAACAAAATCGCTACCTTTATCTATTTCTGAGAATACCTCAACAGTTCCATTATGTTGTTCAATTATTTTTTTAACTATATAAAGTCCTAATCCAGTAGATTCTTCTCCAGCTGTACCTTTTCGACCACTTTTTGAATATTGTTGAAATAATTTTGAGATTATTTTTTCATCCATACCGATGCCAGTATCAGATATATGGATGTGAGCTATATTGTCAATTTTTAATGTTTTGATGTTTATTTTCCCATCAACATGAGTAAATTTTATTGCATTAATACAAAGATTGTCAATAACTCTATAAAATTTATCAGTGTTAATCAGGCAATATATCGGATTGGGATAAAAATCACAGAAAATATCAATGTTTTTCTTTTTTGCCATAAGTTTTAGATTAGCGATCAAATCCTCAATAGTTTTGTTAATATCATTTTTTGTCAAGGTAAACTCATCAACATCAATTTTATTCATAAATAATAAGTCTTGAACTAATGTCAAGGCTTTGTTGTTTGAGTCAGTAACCATTTTCATAAGCTGATTGTTAAATAAATCCGGATTCTTTATTCGTAACATATCTGTAGCAGTTAATGAAGCCCCGATGTAATTTTTTAAGTCATGAGAAATCATTCCAAACATATTCTCATTTTTTTCATGTAAGTTTGTCAATTCCTCTATTTTTTGCTCTATAATTTTTTGAGAATTAACAAGTTCTACATTTTTCAATCTATAAATTTCAAGTTCTTTCTTTTTTTGTTCTGACTCAAATTGAGCTGTTAAGAAAGTAGTATGTTTAATTAATTCTTCTTTATAAATAATTTTTCTGATATCATAACTTTTCTTTAAATATTTATATGCTTCCTCAACATTTCCTATTTCAAAACAAAAATTGCTATAATTGCTGTAAGAATCAATAAGAAAAGTATCATATTCAGCATATTCGACAAGCTCAAGAGCTTTATCAAAATAGATTTTGGCTTTTTCAAAGTTTTTTTGCAAGCTATAAACTTGACCTAAATATATAGCTGATTGATGTAAATATATAAAGATATTATATTTATGACAATGGTTAAAAACTTCAGTTAAGATAGTTATTGCTTTCTCAAAGTCCATATTTTTGATGTTAATTTGAGCAATTTTTATGTTACATACAGCTATCAAAGTATGGTTGTTTTCAATAATAGAAAATTTAAGAGCATCTTGATAATATGAAAGTGCAAGAGATAAATTATTTTTTGTTAAATAACAATTTCCAAGATTTATATGTATAGAAGGGTTTGTTTTTTGAGAAGTTATCTCTAAGGCTTTATTGCTCCATTCCAATGATTCATTAAACATGTTCATGTCACTATAAATCATCCCCATATTCGTGTAAAGAGTGCTGATTTTCCTTTCATGACTCAAGATAGCTTTCTGATCATCTGATTGAAATTTATCATAATACTCTAATGCTTTTTTATAACATTCAATCCCATGATAATGATTCCCAATATTATACTCGCTTGCACCAAGATTATGATAAGCCATAGCTAATCTTGGTGCTTCACCTTGTTGAATGGCTAAATCAACAGTTTTTTTAAAAATTTCGACAGCTTTATTATTTTCGCCCTGAAGCATGTAAGTATTTCCTAAAATAAATAAAGTGTCAATCTGAGTATTAATAAATCCGTATTTATGACAGATATCGACGGTTTCATAACCGTATTTTCTACATTCATCTGTATCGTATCGCAAATAATAAGCATTAGTTATTTTGTAACCAATCTCAGCTTTTAAAGAACTATCTTCAGTTGTTGAAAACTCGGCTTTTTTTGCTTGTAATTCAATATCTTCCATATAATCTCCATAAAATGATTTTTAGGATAGAAACACTACTTAAAAATCTATTTCATTAAAACATAAAAACTTTATAGGAAAACAATTAAATTATGCTTAACTGCGTTCATTATTTTTTTCTCATGGATTTTGGAGCTGAAACGCCTACTAAATCTAAACATTTTGCCAGAACAGTTTTTATACAAATAATAAGATAAAGTCTTGCATGTGATGTGTCCTTAGCTCTTTTGACAAGTAAAGGGCAATCGTGATAATATTTATGAAACATTGCTGACAATTCTTTTGCATAGTCGCATAACCTATGGGGTTCTCTGTGTTCAGCAGCCGCAATAATAATGTCTGGGAAATTATCTAATTTTTTAATAATCTCAAGCTCGTCAGGTCTACTTAGTTTTTTAAGTTTCTTATCTTGAAAATTGGTTAGATCAAAATCAAATCTAATTGCTTTTTCTAACACGCTACAAATACGAGCATGAGCGTATTGACAATAATAAACTGGATTTTCAGCAGATTGTTTCTTGGCGAGTTCTAAATCGAAATTTAAATGAGAGTTAGGTTTTCTATCAGCAAAAAAGAATCTTGCAGCGTCTTTTCCGACCTCTTCAATCAATTCGTTCATAGTTACAATCTTTCCGGCTCTTTTTGACATTTTTATCTTTTCACCTTCATTAAAAAGGTTAACTTGTTGTAAGAAAATGAACTCCAATTTATCAGTGTCATACTCTAAAGCTTTTAAAGCGGCGATAAGTCTAGGAATATATCCATGATGATCTGGTCCTAGAACATCAATCATCAAATCATAACCTCTTTGATATTTGGTAAGATGATAGGCAATGTCTGGGACAATATATGTCGGTTGTCCATCAGTTTTTAAAAGAACTCTATCTTGAATATCTCCAAATCTTGTTGAATAAAACCATATCGCATCATCTTTTTCATAAGTGCATTTAGCTTCATATAGATAGCTTAGAACTTCTTCAATGATACCTTGAGTCCTGATAGCCTGTTCGGAAATCCAGCTATCGAACTCAACTTCAAATAAATCAAGGCTTGCTTTTTGAACATCATGTATTTCTTCTAAGGCAAATTTTTTGATTTTTTGAATTCTTTCAATTTCTGATAAATGTAGTATACGAGAACCTTCAGTTGCATTTAAGACAACTGCTAAATCCTTTACATATTCACCATGATAGGCTTCTAAAGGCATTTCGCCAATTCTTTCTCCTAATAATTCTCTAAATCTTAGCTCTATAGACTCTGCAAGTATTTCAACTTGATTTCCGGCATCGTTGATAAAAAATTCTCTCACAGTATTAAAACCTGCATAATTCATTATTCTGTAGAGCGAATCTCCATAAGCAGCGGCTCTCGCACTCACAATGTTTAAAGGACCAGTCGGATTAGCACTGACAAATTCCAGTAATATTTTTTTTCCATTTCCATAGTCGGATTTACCATAATCATCTGGTTCATTATAAATATCTGTCAATACTTCATAATAAAAAGCATTGTTTATCTTAAAATTGATAAAACCGGGTTTAGCAATGTTAATCTCACTGATGTGTTTAATTTTATTCAATTTTTCTACAATCAATTCAGCCATCTCCATAGGTTGCATATCATTAAGTTTACAGCTGATAAGGGCTATATTTGTGGAGAAATCTCCATGTTCTTTTATTTTAGGTAATTCAATTGAAAACTTATCGTTATGTTTCAATTTAAGGGTCTTCACCGACTTTATAATTTCTCTTTTTAACAACTCTTTGATTTTCATAATTTGTTTTCCTCTTTTTTATTGATATTTTTTTCAGTATTATTCTCTACAGACATGAATTTCGTAGCGGCAATCTCCGATTGGCATAACCTGAAGCGACAATCTCCGATTGGCATAACCTGTAGCAGAAATCTCCGATTTCCATAACCCGTAGCGGCAATCTCCGATTGCCATAACCCGTAGGAATCACTCCTGTATTATGTTTTTAGACTTCCAGAGGTCTTCAAGTTTATAAAGATTTAAAGTTTCCTCAGTGAAAATATGCATAATCACATCATTCATGTCAATTAAAATCCAAGTGCAAGCCTCAAAACCTTCTTTGCCAAGAATCTTAATTTTGTTCTCTCTAGCTTTATCCAAAACATAGTCTGCCAAAGCTTTGTTGTGCAATGTAGCTGTACCTGTGCAAATAATTAAATATTCTGTAAAAGTGCATTTGTCACGAACATCTACACTTACAACAGAATTTGCCTTTTTTTCCTGAAGCCAAGATGACAATAATTCAACTTTTTCTTCTAAATTTAAATCCATAAACCTACCATTTTAAATTACAATCCAAAAAATCTCTGGTAATCTCTACCAGCAATGATTATAAAAGGAACAAAATAGTTTTCGTTCACTGCATAAATCACATTTTCTATTCCAGTCATATTTTTTAACCTTTGCAAATCAATTTCATCATCATGTTTGACAATTATTATTGTCTCATTATAGATAAATTTCCTTGAATTGCTGACCCCAACTACATCTATGTTCTTTTGGGATACTGCATTTCTGACATTTTGGGCAACTCCCACAAAGCCACATCCATTCTGAATCATTATTCTAATTGAAGGAAAATCACTTTCAGATAAATAAGATTCCGTTTCACGCCTATCTTTGCTGTTAATGCCAATATAAAGCATTATTGATGCTAAAATAATGACAGAAATTAGCAAAAAATACTTATTTTGTGCCAATTTATTTTTTAGGTCTCTCATTGTCAAAGCCTTCCTTAATTTTATGATATGTATTACTAAAATCCTCTGGTATTACCCTTGTTCCCATTATTGAAGACATAAAATTTACATCACCAGACCAGCGAGGCAATATATGAACATGTAAATGCTCATCTATTCCAGCTCCGGCAGATTTTCCGAGATTCATTCCAATGTTAATTCCATCAGGGTTATAAACATTCTTGATAACTTTTTCGCTCAATTGAACTACCTCAATTAGATCAAACAATTCGTCTTTGTTCATTTCAGATAATTCTTTTACATGTTTATTAGGCACAACCATGATATGCCCATTGTTGTAAGGGTAAAGATTCAAAATCACAAAAACATGCTTGCTTCTGTAAACAATTAAATGATCTTCATCAGAGTGTTCAAAATTTACATCCTCTTTTGAGTTAGAAATAGTTCTTTTCTCTGTTTTATCAAAACAAAAAATGCAAGATTTGCTTTTTTCTGAAATGATATATTTCATTCTCCAAGGAGAATATAAAATATTGTCATGCATTATTATACCCCTTTGCTTTGATACCAACTAAGCTTCAAAGGTTCACTTTCATTAGATTTTGTTTTATTGTTTGAAAATTGACAAACTACATTCATCCCTTCTAAAAAAGACCCTTTATTTAGATTTGAATTATTTATTACACAGTTTGGACCAATGTATGAACCAGAACCTATAAAACTATTCCCGATAATTTTTGTATTAGCTGATAGAAAAACATCATTCTCAATGAGAACATCATCTTGAATCAATACTGTTTCTGGGTTTTCAATACTAACTCCATTATTCATCCAGTGTTTTCTGATTTTGTCATAATGTTCTTTTTCGAGTTCAGCTAATTGTGTTTGAGAATTTATACCAGTAGCCTCTGAAATATCATCTAAAACCAAAAATTCTATATTTTGCTCAGCTTCATACATAAATTTGATGACATCAGTCAAATAGTATTCAGCTTGAGCATTATTATTATCTATATTTTCCAATGCTTTGAACAATTCATGGCAATCAAAACAATAAATTCCTGTATTTACCTCATTAATTTTTCGTATTTCATCGTTTCCATCTTTAAACTCAATTATCTCCTTTATCTTTCCATTCTTATCACGAACTATTCGACCATATTTTTCGGGATCTTTTAAAATCATTGTCAAAATAGTACATTTTGCATTTGTATTTAAATGAGTATTTAGCATATCTGACAGCGTTTCTTTTTTTAGGAGAGGAACATCACCACACAAAACAAATAGTGTTCCTGTATAACCTTTAAATATCGCTCTTGACGATTTTACAGCATCCCCTGTCCCTAACTGATTTTCTTGAGTAATAAAATGAATTATACCATTAGAATCTTTTTTGCTCAGTAAAGAATTCATTACCATCTCTTTTTTATAACCCACCACTATAGCTACTAAATCAGGATTCAGTTCTAAACTCGTATTTAAAACTCTCTGTATCAGAGTTTTTCCCGCTAATTCAAAACAAACTTTTGGTATCTCTGATTTCATTCGCGTTCCCTTCCCAGCCGCGAGTATAATCACTCCAATTTTAGACATAAATCTCCTTTTAAACACATCTCACCTATTTTCTTTTTCAACACTGGATGAACGAAATCTGGTGCTATCTCCAGCATTGGTAGAAGCACAAAATCTCTCTCATGAAGTCTTGGGTGAGGAATTATAAGTTTTTCACTTTCAAATATTAAATCATCACAAAATAAAATATCAATATCAATTAACCTTGGACCCCATTTACAAATAATTTTTTTTCCCATTTGAGATTCGATATCTCTTAAAATGCTCAAAAAATCTTCTGGTTCATATTCGCATATCAACAAAACTACAGCATTTAAAAAATCTTCTTGTTCTTTATATCCCCAAGGTTTAGTTTTGTAATAACTGCTTTTTTTAAGTATTGTTACATCTTTTATTTGGGAAAGATTAAAAATGGCTATATCAAGGTTTTCAGATAAATCTCCGATATTTGTGCCAAGACCTAAAAAATAGTTCATAAATTTTTTATTAATTTATCTCCTAAATACAGAATTATACATAAGATAAATACCATAAATAAAAAATACTTAATTTGTCAACAATTTTTTGCAAATCAATATAAGCTTGGTTGCATCCCTACGGGATGCGGTTTTGTGGTTTTACATCATTTTCTACCGAGCTTCACATACCTAAGAGGCTTATGTAAGATAAAATTTTGAAGTGGGAAATCGGAGATTTCTGCTACGGGGAGGAAATCGGAGATTTCTGCTACGGGGACTCACATACCTAAGAGGCTTATGTAAGGTAAAATTTTGGAGTGGGAAATCGGAGATTTCTGCTACAGGGACTCACATACCTAAGAGGCTTATGTAAGGTAAAATTTTGGAGTGGGAAATCGGAGATTTCTGCTACGGGGAGGAAATCG
>WRLO01000090.1 GCA_009777575.1 Candidatus Cloacimonadota bacterium | reverse complement strand
CAGATGTATGCTCATCATCAAGCCACTTTGTTAGGTTTACGGAGCTTTGTATCTATCGCTGTATATCAACCCTCAAATTTTTCTGAATTGAATGAAATGCAGGTTTTAATTCAAGAAAAAATGCTGAACCTACTAAAAATGTCTAAGGGGTATATTATTTATCTGTTATCGTATTATTGTCTTTTAAAACAACACTTTCATGATAAGCTCTGCATTAAATCCTGCTGATGGTAAACCTGTGATTTTTTCATAATTTTCATCAAGAATATTATTGAGATTCAAAGATAATTTAAAATTTCTATGAATATCAAAATCATGAGTATTGGAGAGTAAAAAGACATTGTCCTGCCAAACATATATTTTATCAGGATTAGAATCATCTTCAAATCCATATCTCTCAAATCCATATCTCTCAAATAGCGCTGTTCCAGACACCCCGACAGTATATCTTTTATACTGGTATGATAAACTTAGGGAGCTTTCTATATTGGGTTCCCATGGTAATCTTTTTTCGGTAGAAATATCAACTATCTGTCCTTTCAAAAAAGCTCTTATAGTAAAATTATTCACTTTTTTGTGCAATTCAAGATTTATTGAGTTCACCAAGAAATCATCGTTCATCCAAATATGCCCATTTATGGGTTGATATGGCAAGCTCACAGGGGTATTATCAATAAATATATAGTGATAATTTTTCATCAACTTACTATTGAAATAAAACTGAATTTCCACAGGATTGAATAAGCTAAATTTCAAAAAGGCATTTAAAGGCACTTGTTGAGCATGTAATCTGTCAGGAAATTCAGCAAAAGGAAAATATTCATGATACTCATTCATTGAAGGTAATTGCATATAGGGAAAATTGGAAACGGAAATTTCTGAGATTTCATTTAAATAAATCGATTTCTCAAAAAGTAAAGAAGGCAATAACCAATCACTATACTGAAGATTCAAAGCAAAGATATTCAAAAAAGGTATCGGAAAATAAAAATTTCCTTCTATATGAAAATTTTTACCGAAATCATCTGAAAAACTATCCATTTCTTTATAGTAATTGTAGACATTAATATCTGTCTCTGTTAAGATTGAAAGTCTGGGTAGATTTAAATTGAATCCAAGTTCAAGGTAATTTTGGGTTTTATCTTTATATCCTTGTGGGGTTTCCCAAAAAGGCTGTGTATGAGTTAAGTAATCAGCCGAAATTTTGAGTTGATTCAAAAACCTTCTTTCTATAGAATTTATTGCTAAAGAAGCTCCCAAAGACATCATTGTTGATTCATGTATCGCAAAATATTTAGATACATAATCACTTTGCTGAAAGGACAAACTTGGATTAATAACCATTCGTGAATTAGCAAAAGTTGGTCTCCAATCAAACATCATTTTCTGTGCACCAAAATCTACATCATGTTTATCATTTGGTGGAAAAGGAGGATCTTCCTCATCAAGTCTCCCTACCACTTCCTCTTTTGAAAACATCCCATAAAAATTTATCAAAGGAGTATTTGGATCTTGGATTCCTAAATGAATAGCCCCTAAATAACTTAAATCATCTGAAAAAGTCCCATATCCTTGGGTGTACAAATATCCAAAAGGTCTTCTTTCAGTATCAAGATCGACCATCCGTTCTAATACAGCTCGATAATTCAATCTATTGGGGTTGCTTACCCGATAGTACTCAGTGTAATCTTTTGTCACTTCGAGACTATCAGGGGTAACTGTCAAAACTCCAAATATTTCTTCGTCTGGTAGTCTCAAATGCTGAGAGTGAAGATTTCCAGCAAAGGATACTAAAAAAAAGATAAGGAGACTTATCCATAACATCTTACCTAAATCTTGTAACTTGTAACTCATATCTTGTAACTTATATCTTCTCATTTCCCCTCCTAGAGCAATATCTGAAATTCTGTTATTTGTTCTGGAGTCAGATTTCCACGGATATTGTTAAATAATAGAACTCCTCTTTCTCTGTCACCTTGCAAAACATGAATTTTGGCAATATAAAGCTCTGCTTGCCATCTGAGGTCAGTAAATTCATTGAAAAAATACCTCACTCTCAAGAAATTTGACAAAGAATCGTCATATTGTCTCATAGCAAAATGAATTTCTCCCATTTTAAAGGTCGCCATCGCTCTTAACTGCGAGTTGTTTGTAGCCATCAAATCATTTGCTTTTTCGAGAGCTTCTGAGTGAGCATTTGTATAAATCAACCAGTCTATGAGATGAAGAGTAGCCAGATTTCGGTGATATGCTGAAGCAAGAGCAACGAATCTATTATAATAGGTCATAAATTCTTGGTCTTTTTGTTCAATCATTTTTTCGAGCAAGGTCAGCCAATATTGCTCGTTTCTGCTGTTATCAGCAGCTCTTTTTAACCTTCTCAAAGCAGCTTCAAAATCGCCTTGCGCCCATTTTATCAGTCCCCATTCATAATAAATAAACGGGTCATTGTGACTTGTAGAGAGGTCGATATAAATCTGATCTGCTTCTTCAAAGCGATTTAACCAAGAGTAATTATTGGCGAGCAAAATCATAGTTTGTAAATCATTTCTTTTTTCTGGAAACTGCCTGAGCATTTGATTTATAGTTGAGGCAGAAGCATTGTAATTTCTTTGTTCGTATTCATAATTTGCCTTGTATTCGTAGATAGAAATCAAAAAATCTCTGTCTGTAGCACGAAATAAAACCTGTAGTAAAAATTCTGTGAACAGAGATTCCCTATTTACTCTATGATAACTATCTTGCAATCCTTTCAAGGCTGCGTCAATTACATCTGGCCTTTGATTTTCATGAATCATATCCCGCCAAATATCGATTGCCATATCATACATTGCGAGATTGTAATAACTGTTTGCTAGACCTAATTCTGCCCTAAACAAATCAGGTGAGTCTGGAAAAGTTTCAATATATTCAATAAAAAGCTCTATAGCTTGCTGAAAATTGTCCGCATTAAAAGCAGCTCCAGCTGCAGATAAAATATATCTACCGGGAGTATCACTTTGGTCTGCCAACCTCCTATAAATTGTCATCGCAACATCATAATTTTGAAGATTGTAGTGCAGTAAAGCCTGCCTTGCCCAGATAAATTCGACAGATTCTTGGTCTGGAGCATTTCTTTCTGCGATTCTAAATGCTTCAAGGGCTTGATTTAAATCCCTTTGAGCTATCAAAATGACTCCTCTGAGTAGGTGTTTATCAAACATATATTCACTTGTTTCAGGCACTAAATTTAGGATATCAAGAGCAGAAGCATAGTTATTGGTGAGAAAATCAGTGTAAGCAAGTCTTAGATTAATAACTCCTCTGTCCATATCTCCAGACAGAGCCTGCTGATAGTATGACCTCGCTTGGTTGGGGTTTGTAAATAGGTTCAACTCTCCCATGTAAAAATAAGCTACACCTATTTTTTGAGCAAATGGATATTCAGAAATGAGTCTATTAAAATACCGATAAGACAATTCATGATTGCCAAGAAAGAAATTTGTTAATCCCATTTTGAATATAGCTTCATCTTTAAACATTTCTGGGAGTATGTCAAAATAAGTAGAAAATGTTCTATAAGATTCTCTATAATTTCCCAATAAAAACTCCAACTCACCTTTCAGATACACAGCTCTTTGCTTATTTACATCATTTAGATGAAAATTCAAGGCTCTTTGTGTATAATCATAAGCCTGAGGAAAATTTCCGTTTTGAAACTCAATAAAGGCGAGTTGATACAAGATGTCGCCTTCCCATTCCTGGTCTGGGTTTTCAACAAGGAAATCTAAAAGCATGTTATACGCTTCTGAAGTATTTTCCTGCCCTATGATCTGAACCATGTTGAAAAAGCTCATTGTCCTCAGAACCTCAGAGCCTCTACCAGCAGATAAAGTTCTGAATATCGGTAATGCGAGCTGCTCCTCTCCTCGTTCTTTGTGAATCAAAGCCCTATAATAGCTCACACTATCTCGGTCTTCAGTGATTTGGGATAAAAGCTGTTCTGCTTCTTGAAAATTTCGAAGATTGATATTGGCAACGATAGTCTTTTGTATGATGGGTTCTGTAAATACCGTCCTTGCAGGAAAACTTGCAAGAGTGATTTCGAGTATTCGGAGATAGTCAGCTCTATTTTCATACCCATTCAAAATTGTTAGTAATGACTGCTGATATTCAGTTTCAGCACGCGGATAAGCGGCTCTTAAATCAGCTAAATATTCTTCTGCGAATAATAAATTGTTGTTGTGTACTTCAAGCCTTATCAAGTTTAAAAAAGACAAGACCGACCTATTTTCCCTATGTAAATTCAAAAATACTGCTTCAGCCATATCAAGCATTCCTTGTTCAAAATAAAGCTCTCCTTGTAGTTGATAGGCTTCTACAATTCTATTATTATCTGGAAAGCGACTAATAAATGCTTGCACTAAATCAAAAGCCTCTGAATAATTGTGCAACGATTTTTCTACTTTGGCTAAACTCAACATCACCTGCGATTTTAAGGCAGGTGCCAAAGAAAGAGAATTTAATCTCAATAAAATATCTCTCGCTTCGTTTAATTCATTTCGTCTCAGCAATATATCAGCTTTCACGGCTAATATCTGCTGAGAATATCGGTCATTGGTCAACCTTGATTCGACTCTTGATATTTCTCTTAAAGCCAAATCATAAAAGCCATCTTCATATAATCGCGATATAAACAATGATTCCTCAACCAAGTTTCCGTAAACGGTTGATACCATTGAAAATATCATGATTAGCACCAATAATGAGCATAGTCTTTTCATTTTCCTAAAACTCCTTTATTTATAATTCATAATTTATAATTTATAATTTATAATTTATAATTTGTAATTTATAATTTATAATTTATAATTTGTAATTTATAATTTGTAATTTATCATTTATAGCCAAACTCATGCAATGCTCCTTTCTTTTTTCTCCAATCCTTTTTCACCTTAACCCATAGATTTAACACTGCTTTTTTACCTGTCAATCTTTCAATATCTAACTCAGCATTTTTCCGAACCTGTCCTATCTTTGAGCCGTCTTTCCCGATAATAATAGATTTTTGAGTATCTCTTTCTATCCAGATATTTGCTTGTATCACATCTCGATTCTCTTCTTCAGACCATTTTTCGACTACTACAGTGCTACAATAGGGTATTTCTTCTCCATAATAATGAAAAATTTTCTCACGAATGATTTCTTGGGCAAAAAATCTCATCGGCATATCAGATAAATCTTCTTGATTGTATAAAGGTGGACTGAATGGTAAATTCTCTGTTATTGTATTTATAATTTCATCGAAACTAGAATCTTTTAGGGCTGAGATAGTGAATATATCGCTTCCTTTATGAATGGTTGAGGCTGTAGAAATGCCTTCTTTTTTATATTGATTTAGCGCTAAATCTTTTTCTAATTCCTTCTTTTTAATTTGTATAATCTCTTCAGAGCATAAATCAGCCTTATTTAGAACTCCCAACACATTTTTATTCGACCTTTTAATGATTTCCAAGATCATCTTGTCATATTCAGTTGGAAAATCAGTCGCATCTGTTAAAAAAACAATCAAATCAGCTCCTTTTATCGAATTCTGGATATAACCCTGCATCTTTTCATGAAGCTCGTAGCGTGGCTCTAAAAAACCCGGTGTATCATAAAATATTATCTGAACTTTTTCAGTATTGTAAAATCCCTTAATATTCATTCGAGTGGTCTGAGGCTTGGCAGAAACTATCGACAATTTCTCGCCTATCAACCTATTCATCAAGGTTGATTTGCCTACATTGGGTTTGCCAACTATAGAAACAAAGCCTGCTCTAAAATCATTAGTGTCCATAAAACTCCATAAAAAAATATAACTGCACCATAAAGTAAAAACTTACTCAGATGTCAAATGATACATTATTTTTTGATTTTTTAGAAATTATTAGTATTAAGGTTGACATTATAACATTTCTACTTGATAAATACAGTAAAATAAAAAATCAATAAATGTATAGTTAATGTCAATCGAAAATCCAAAATATTGATTGACAAAAAAGCAAAAAAAAAAAAACTTGCTCATGAGGGCAAATATGAGCAAAAAGAAAACAGAGAGAATATTTAAAACTCAAAAAAATCTCAATGAGTATCAAGAACAGATATCCTTTCCAAAGTCTGGAGATTTAGTAAATAGAAGATTTCAGATACAAGAGAAACTGGGTGAGGGGGCATTTTCAGCGACATTTCGTGGGTATGACAATGTCGATGATAAAAATAAAACTTTGAAAATATTTGGGACTTATCCAGAAACATTTCATAGTTTACCAGACATACGAGCAGAAGCAAAACTTTTTACAACTTTAGAACATAAAAGTTTACCTCGTTTTTTTGAATTACATGAAGTCGAATATATATTTCTTGAATACGAATACATAGAAGCTCAAACTCTCAAAGAAAAAATCAGTAGAAACATGCCACGCAAAGAGAAGGCTGATTATGCAAAACAACTTGCCGATTGCTTGTATTACCTTCATTATCGAGATATTGAACACAAAGATTTAAAACCAGAAAATATCCTTATCACAAAAGAAAAAAGTCTGTATTTAATTGACTTTGGTACTGCTGCAATACAAAAAAATCAAAGTACGGATATTGCTATGGAAGGGACTTATGAATATTGCCCTCCAGAAGCAAGAAAAAAAGAAGAAAGACAGTATCAACGAGACATATTTGCTTATGGTATAATACTATATCAATTATTTTATGGACGATATCCATTTAAAATAACAAAACAATCTCAAGTTCGTAGTGAAAACGAAACATCACAAGCTTTAAATGAAGCGAGTATTTTTGGAAAAGGACTTAGTGAGATTGATTACAAACTTCCCAGTCATTTAATCACAAGCAAAAAAAGTATAGATAAAATAATAAAAAATTGCCTCCAATATTTCCAAGAGGACAGATATAGAGGTTTTCAAGAAATCATAGAGGATTTAGAAAAAATCAACGAAGAAGAGCAAACCACAGCTTACAAGACAGTCAAAAAGTATGTGGTCAAAAAAAATCCTTTTAAAAACATGACAGAAGATTTTCAAAGAGACCTGAAATATTTATGGTTTTATTTATTTTGTTTGTTGTTAATACTGCCATTTTTCTTCATTTATGTCAAAGACCAGGAAAGTCAGATTGAAAGGATGGTAGACATAGATTCCCCTACCGCAAATGTTTTTGTAAATGGAGATTATATTGGACAGTCGCCTACACGAGCAAGGCTAAAAAAAGGAGATGTGGTAACCTTTACCGGACCAAATGATTTAGCTTTTTTTGAGATGACTGTAGGGAGAGAAAAAAATATTAGATTGGATAATAGAGGGAATAAATATTATTTAAATCACAAATTGCGTGGTATGATACTCTCAACTGATGAAAAAATCCCTCAAAAAGTAAAATTTGTCAGCATTAGAGGCGATATACCTCCAGAAAGATTAAAAAAAATCAGAAATAAGGGACTACATGTAGGTATATCTCGCAATGCTCCAGATGATGTATTAAACCATATCCCATCGAATATCAGAGCATTGAGCTTGAGAAACAATGACAGAAGAATAGAATTGTCCTCGTTTGGTAGATTTAAACAACTAGAAAAACTTGATTTAGCTAAAGCAGAAAATTTTGAAATGGCTCAGATGCCATATCTTGACAATCTTAAAGTCTTGAACCTACAAAGAACAAATATAAGAGATTTAGAACCTCTAAGCAAGCTCACTTCACTGAGAAATGTAAATCTTGACTCAAACCAAATAAATGATTTACATCCGCTTTTAGACAATAGAAAGCTTGAATCTTTGAATATCAACAACAATGAAAGAATTGATAGTCTTTTTCCACTAACTTTCATGCAAAATCTGAAAAAAATGGAAAATAACAATCCAGCTTTATTACCACAAGAGCAAGCATTGAGAGAGGTTTTGACAAATAATATTCAAGAAAACCAAAGGAAGCAACAGATAATCATCAATCGAACTAACAATTTAACTATGATGGTTAATGTCTTATTATGCTTAGTTTTATCCGCAATAATAGTTCAAATGTGTAAATTGATGTTTAGGCAATCATTAAGACCTTTGGTAGAAAGTCCTTCAGAGCAAGAACTTCCGCTCGACTCAGAATCAAACATGCCCCCGAAACCACCTCTTGACCCAAAATCATTGCAAGTAGTCGATCAAGCAGTAGATGATAAAAGGCTTTATGCGCCTGAAAAATCCAATGCTTTGTATTATCTGTCTGAAATGCTTCAAGTTTACCCTGAAGACAATGCTTTACAAGCTAAAAAAGGTGAAGTTTTAGACATAATGGACAATAAAGTCAAAGATCATTTACAAAAAAAGGAATTAGAACCTGTTTATTTGACCACAGCGGCTTTGGAACAGTATTTTCCAGACAAAAAAAATGGAAAACTACTAAAAAAAATAAAAAAACAAATCACCAAAATAGAAGATGTAAAATGGGTGTTTGTCAAGGAAGGGACATTTCAGATGGGGGACTTTAATTATAACACTGTTTTAAAACATGAAGTTTTCGTCAGTAACTTCAAAATGTCAGAAACAGTAGTCACCAACAAGCAATATGTAGATTTTATAAATGCTGAAGGTAATAAAGTGGAAGCAGGGCAGACTTGGGTTAAGGTCGATTCCCAATACTCTCGAATAGGCTTGAATGATGGAGTGTATTATGTGAAGGAACCTTATGCTTCTTTTCCTGTATATGAAGTCAGCTGGTTAGGTGCTCAACGCTTTTGTGAATGGATGGGTGGGCGGCTTCCTACAGAGGCTGAATGGGAATTTGCAGCTCGCTCCAGAGGCGAAAAAATACTATTTTCCACTGGTAATGAGATAGACAAAAACAAAGCTAATTATATAGTTGACCCCAATGATTCATTATGGCATTCTGTCTATCCAGTTAAATCATTTCCAGCAAACAAATTAGGACTTTATGAAATGAGTGGCAATGTTCTAGAATGGTGCTATGATTGGTATGATGCAAAATATTATGAAAAAAGCTCAAAAAGTAATCCTTTTGGCCCAAGAACAGGCGAAATGAAGGTCATCAGAGGCGGAGCATGGTGCTTTCAAAAAGAACATTCTGTGACTTTTTATAGAACAGCTTCAAAACCAACATCCAGGAATAATTATATTGGTTTTAGAGTTGTTATTCCGGGGTAATGAGTTTTAAAGATTATAAATTTATTAGGAGATTATTTATGATTAAAAAATCAATATTTTTTACATTGTTTCTATGTTTGAACATTTTTTTGTTAGCAAGAGCGAGTATGACAGATGTTTTCCAAAATATAGCCGATCAAATTCCAGAAGGTAAAGTTATAACTATAACAGATTTTCAAGGGAATTATGCAGAAGAGTTCACAAACGACCTGATCAACTATATTCAGATGCATAAAAATGTGAGTTTTGTAGATTATGACATTCATAGAAGGGTTCTTGAAACTCAATCAATGTATTCAGAACCAGTATTTGATGACAAATTCACTGACACAATGCCGCGGCTAATCAGTCCAGATATAGGCATTTTTGGCTCTGCCAACCTTCAACGCAGCAATTTACTATTCAAACAAAAAGAACATTTTGATTATGAAATAAATCTTGTCGAACTCAGCACAGGCTTAATTCTTGTAAGACAGAACGATAGAATACAAGTCAGATTCAACCCACCAATCCTATTACTCATCATATTGATAGCTCTGATTATAGCGGTAGCTAGATGGGTCATTCATCTCAAAAATGGGTATAATGTCCGTTTGATAATATCCATTGCTATGGGAATAATCACTTTGATTGTTGTCTGGTATGTGTTATGAGATAATTTTGCATTAATTTTCTAACAAATTTACTAAACTAATTTGCTCATAATACTCAAAGGAGTAAAATGCCTCATCATAATCATTGCTCAAGAGCTGAGCGCTAAAAAGAATACCTGCATATAATGCTACGACCATTGATGCTGCTGTAAAGGCAAATTCACGAGGCATTAAATGAAAAATGCTAAATTTCTTTTTTGCTATGAAAGGTATTTGTCGCAGAGAACAAAGCAAACTATCGTCTATTTCACTGTCTTGATAACTATCCAACATTTTGTATAGATATTGACTACTTTTCATCTCCTCAAAACATTGAGGGCAGCCTCTTATATGCTCTTTTATGGCATGAAAATCTTTCTGCGGGTTTAATCTATTAGCTAAATACTCTTCAATTAATTTTTGGTCACATTTCATAATTCACCTCAATCAATATGACAAATACTAAAAGAAATACCTTCGTTTTATATAAAAAAATTTGTTAGCTATACTTAGCATAATTCTTCAATATCTTCATAAGGATTTCAGGCAAAGTAGCAGAAATCTCCGATTTCCAAAAAAGTAGCAGAAATCTCCGATTTCCAAAAAAATAGCAGAAATCTCCGATTTCCAAAAAAGTAGCAGAAATCTCCGATTTCCAAAAAAGTAGCAGAAATCTCCGATTTCCAAAAAAGTAGCAGAAATCTCCGATTTCCAAAAAAGTAGCAGAAATCTCCGATTTCCTCACACATGTAGAACCGAGACACCTCACGACTCCGAAAGCGACTATCACGATAAAGGCTCATACTAATCTAAAGGTTATTACATCAACATAACAGAAACTTGTGATAAGGATAAGCCACTCAACTCATGATACAAAATAAGACTAATACCTCGTTTTTATTGATTTTTATAAGTTATATTGCTTCTTTGCTGGATATGTTACTATTTTTTGAAAATGCTATCACAATAGACATGAAAATTGCTTTAAATATGGTAAATTGAAAATAGACTTATAGGAGTGAACTCCTGCAGGAATTAGTTGCTGAAGGTTATATCAAGAAAATAGGTAATGACAAAGGCAAAAATGTCTATTTTTACAATAGACGAAAAGTAACGAATCAGCAGTATAAAGTTAATCAAAAGCATTATACCATTGAGTCCCTTCAAGAGGCATATCGCAGACAATTAAAGAAAATGAGAGAGGAATTTGATGACCTTTAATGGAACGAAAAAAGAAAGTTATCATTGACATGGAAAAGAAAATCCAAGTAAATCTCCTCAAAGCTATCAACAAAGGTCTAATGGAATTTGCCAAAGACCCTGCGAGAAAGGATTTGCAGAGTCTGGTTAGTCTCATCATGCAATTCAAAGATGAGAAAAAGCCAACAAAAGAGTATTCAGGGAGTCCTCGTTATGCTTTAGCATAATGAGGCTACATTAAAAAAAACTTGGATAGGACTGTAGATTTTCTTTTAGAAAACGGAGATGATTATTTAACCAATGGGTTCTAGAAGAAGCTGGTTGATCTTGCCCAATATCTGTTAGAAAGGAATTAGATGGAACAAAAATAAAGTAAATATCGGCAGAAATCTTGTCACAAAAAGAGTTAATCGATTTTTTAGAATAAGTTTCCCCTTTTTTTTCGAACCCCCTAAAAAATCTCTTGACTTTTAAATCCCAGTTTGCATAATTGTCCTCAAACTCAAAAATATATTAAATTGTGAGGATATGATATGGCATATCTCGTGCTAGAATGCGGTTTTCTTAAAATCGCCGAGAAGGCTCATAATAGGGCTTCTGGCGAAGGCATGAAATATTATGTATATACTTTGCTTTTGAATCAAACTATATGTAAAAGGATAATTATAGGTTTAAAATAACATCAAGGAGTCGAAAAGAAAACAAAATGAAAAAAATAATACTAATTCTATTTTTACTGACGCCAATTTTGCTGCTTTCACAAATGATAGTCAAAATCGACAAAGGCGATGAGACTACTATGCAGCAATTAGAAGAGTTGAACCTCAGCTTATGTTTTGAAATGGATAAATTTATTGTTGTAGAGATAGATAGTCCTGAAACATTAAAATCTAAAAGCATTTCTTATGAGATTTTAACAGATAATCTAGTGGACGAACCACTATACATCATAAGCAAAGGGAAAAGATTTATAGACGAAGTAGAACCTGTTATAGGTGAGATAGTTCTATATGAAAAAGCATTCTGGATAGAGAAAATAACTACGCAACATGTAATTGACGATGAAACTATGATGATGAAACAACTATTAGATGGTTTCAAAATACTTCCTTTAAAAGTAAGTAATCGATTATTTTACAGATATAACAAAATTGACTTGTCTTCCAGCATACAACAAGATTCACTTCATGATTCTTGGCGGCAAGACATTATAAGCCAAGTAAATGCGGATTCTTTAGCATGGTTTGTGCAAAAACTTGAAGATTTTGTATCAAGGCATCCTATTAATTCCAATAGATTTGAAATAGCAGAATGGATAGCCAACCAATTTATAAGATTCGGTTATACTAACGTTGTTCAAGATGAGTGGCTTGCTGATGTTGGATGGTTCGGACATCATCTCCAAAGAAATGTAATAGCTACACTTGAGGGTACAACAAATCCTGATAGTTATGTAATAATAGGTGCGCACTACGATTCAATATCGCAACAAACAGTATTGATCCCTGAGCTTCCAGCACCAGGAGCTAACGACAATGCTAGCGGTACAGCAGCAGTTTTAGAAATGGCAAGAATAATAAAATTAAATGGTGGTCAGCCAAATTATACAATAAGATTTGTCGCTTTTGCTATAGAAGAGTTAGGTTTATGGGGTTCAAATTATGATGCTCATAAAATGGTTGAACAAGACAAAAATGTTGTTGCTATGATTAATTTGGACATGATAGCTTACAATACAACAGAGGAATGGAAGTATCAGATAGTGAACTATCCCAATTCTGATTTTTTAACAAATTTAGCCTTAGAAAAGGGGAATGAATTTGGCATGAATTTCAGAACAGACGATCAGTTGATGGCTGCTTCTGATAGTTATTCTTATTATAATATTGGAGGTTTTCCGTCAATTTTTTTCTTCTATGATGAATATTCCGACGACCCTACGTATCATACTGTAAATGACCTTTTAATT
>WRLO01000089.1 GCA_009777575.1 Candidatus Cloacimonadota bacterium | reverse complement strand
ACAATGAAAAAAATTGCATTGTTAATTCTTGTATGCGTGATAGGCGTGTCCCTATCCGCTTATGAATCAGGCTTTGTAGTCTTTGGTGGAGCTACAATGTCGTGGGCGTCAGGTAGGCTTTCTGAAGCAGATAGCAAGATAGGTTTCCATGGTGGTGTGTCTATGGAACATTTTGGGATTATACCAAATACAATCCTTGAAACTGGTCTTAGGTTCAATATGAAGGGATTTGACTATGTAGAGAGGAGATCTTCTGGTTATCAATCAAGTTATTATTTTTTTGAAAACATTTCAATGAGCTATGTAGACTTTTTTGCAAAGGTAAAGTTGGATATAGGTAATTTGCCAATATATCCTTATTTTGGTGGCTATGCTGCCTTTTTACTATCTGCTCAATCAGAAGGACAATATGGGGGAGATATGGGTTCTTATTCCTGGCATGAAGAATGGAATAAAGATGCAAAAGATGATCTCAATACATTTGACTTTGGTCTATTGATTGGAGCTGATTTAGTAATCAAAGACAAATTCTATTTAGGAGTTGGATTTGATTTTGGATTATCAAATTTTTATACTGCTGATATTACAGTTGGTGCTTCAACTGATTCAGTTTCATCGCAAACCAGAGGTTTATTATTCTCAGTTGGTTATATCTTCTAAAGAATCGAAGAGCCAGAAAGTCATGAAAAAGGAGGGTCACGAGGCTCTCCTTTTCTCTGTCTTCTCTGTGTTAAAAAGAAGTTATAGACGGAGGCAAGCTCCAGAACTACAGTCAATAACCAAACATTAAGGTCGTATGCCGTTGCACTATTGTGAACTAACCAGACGATTTATATTCAAAATAAATACCCTTCTCTAAGAAATCAAAATTGAGGCGGAACGCATACATGCGTTCCCTACGAATTTTCCTTTTTTACTTGCCAAAATAACCAATATTATTTTTTTGGCTCAAATCTTTGGAATGGATGATATTTGTTACAAGTTTAAATTATATTTTAAAAAAGGATTTTAGATTATGAAAGTGGAAATGACTTTGAAAGAGGGAATAAAAAAACTTTTTTCTATGATAATGACAGAAAAAAAACTATTTTTAGGTGGTTTGTTGTTAATGGTTTTAACGACTGTAGGGAGGCTTTTAGATCCCATTATTATTGCTTATATTATAGATTATTCTGTTCCAAATAAAGATTTGAGAAGTATGTTTTTTTGGGGAGGAGTATTTACTGTAGTGATATTATTATCAGGTTTATTGTCATATTTACAACTGATTTGGATGGCAAAACTTGGGTTAAAAATCATTACCAGACTAAAAAACAAACTATTCAAACATCTGATGTATTTGCCTATAGCATTTTTTGATAAAAATCCAGCAGGTGTTCTTATCGCGAGAGTAGAATCAGATTGTGAAAGAGTGAGAGACCTATTCTCAAACTTTAGTGTGACAATCATTGGAAATATCTTATTTTTCATAGGTATGTTTGGGGTATTGTTGTTTATGAATTGGCAAATCACTTTGACACTTTTGATTCCGTTTGCCATTGTTTTTCTTTTTGCTTTGTTCGTAATTAAATACCTTGCAAAATTTTATAAAAAATCAAGAGAGCTAACGGCTGAACTAACGGGTAGATTGACAGAGTATATCCAAGGCATAAGCACTATTCAGCTTTTCAATCACCAAAAAACAGCAGAAGACTATGTTAATGAAAAAAGTAAAGAAAAACAAAAAATTGATACTAAGGCTTCTTTTATCGAATTTGGAGCATGGGGTGTAAATGATTTTTTAATCAGTTATGTGTTGATAGTCATTATCATCCTGCTTTTGAGTCCCAAAATACTACTAGGATCTGTCTCCATAGGTGTTTTAATTATTTTTTTACAATATGCCGTTAGATTGGTTTGGCCCATTGTGCAAATAACTGAGAATTTGAACCAATTTCAAAGAGCATTTGTTTCATTGAAAAGGGTTTTTGGACTGATGGACGAAGAGATAGAAAGCCTGGCTTTAGAATCAAATATCATAACTCAAGACTCATCAATTTTTTCAGAAACAATCGAGTTCCAGAATGTTTGGTTTCAATATAAAGATGGTGAATGGGTTTTAAAAGATGTGAGTTTTAAAATCGAAAAAGGCTCAAAAATTGCTTTAGTCGGTGCCTCTGGAAGCGGAAAAACCACGACTATAAGTTTATTATGTCGTTTTTATAAAATCCAAAAAGGGAAAATTCTCATTGATGGAGTTGATATTTATGACATTCCATTAGCAGTATGGAGACAAAAGATAGGCTTGATTTTGCAAGATATTATTCTTTTTCCCGGAAATCTACTCGAAAATATTAGAATTTACAATGATGATATTTCTACAAATGATGTTTTACAGGCTATTGATATCTCTCATTCAGATTTACTGTTAGAGAGGCTTGACAACGACATTGAAAGTGAAATAAAAGAACGAGGACAAAATCTATCGATGGGGGAGAGGCAGCTGGTTTCTTTTGCTAGAGCTATATGCTTTAGTCCTGAAATAATTATCATGGACGAAGCTACAGCATCGATCGATGCTAAAACGGAAAATTTGATTCAAGATTCTATGGATGAAATGTTAAAAGGTAAAACTGCAATTATCATAGCTCATAGGCTTGCTTCTGTGCTTGATAGTGATGTGATTTTTTTGTTTGAAAATGGAGAGATTGTGGCTCGTGGAACACACGATGAGCTACATGAAAAATCTGATGAATATAAAAAATTAGTGGAATTACAATTTTTGAAACATAATTTGTAGAGATATGCATTATTGTAATAAGGAGATTATAAATTGGTAGATATTAAAAATGAATCCTCTTCTTATGAGTCTGACACTAATCCTCCCTTGAAAAAGGGAGGAGGAGAGAGTCGTAATACATTCTATTATATAAAATGGATTGTTAATGAATGGCGTCCTTTTAAATATTATACACTATTGTTATTATTTTTGACATTACTTTCTACTGGGGTTACTGTTGTTTATCCAATCCTATTGAGGAATCTGATAGATACTATAGAAAATTCCCTGGTAGAGGCAGGAAATATAGATGCCATTAATCCAATTGAAGTAAACAGTGACGATCCTATGTCACCCATTTACAGAATAGCGATAATATTGATGCTTGTAGGTGTTGTTAGGTTAATAGCCTCACTATATCCTTTTTTCAGAGGATATATGAATCTTCTCTTTGAATTTTTACTTAGGCAAAGATATTTCAAGAATATTCTCGAAAAGGATTATCGTTTTTTCTTACGATTTAGGACAGGAGATATTATTACAAGGCTGACTAATGATATTCAGGACTGGCCTAAAATTTCATGGTTTATGTGTTCAGGTATCTTTAGAGCATTCGACTCGTTGGTTAAGATAATCTTTTGTATCGTCATCATGTTCTTTTTAAGCTGGAATTTGACATTACTGACCTTAGTTCCGATTCCTCTCATGATTCTTGCATTTTATAGAGTTTCAGAAATACTACAAAAAAGATTCCAAAAAAATCAAGAAGCTATTTCAGAGATAAACAATCAGCTTGAAATGAGCTTTTCTGGGATAAAAATCATCAAATCATTTGTATGTGAGGATAAATATCAGAGATTTTTTGATAAAGCATTGTTAAATAGATTTGATACTGAAATTAACCTCGTAAAAACACAAACCCTGATGCATTTGATTTATGAATATATTGATTTTTTCGCTTTGATTGCTGTTATCTTGTATGGAGGTTATCTGACTGTAGTTGGAAGTATCAGCATTGGCACTTTTGTCGCATTTTATGCCTACCTATCTATGCTCGTCTATCCGATACTTGATTTACCGCAATTATTTACTTCCGGGAAACAGGCATTTGTTTGTATTGACAGATTGGATGAAATAAAGGATTTTCCCGTTAAAAATTATTCAAATAATTCAAATGAAAAGCAAATTATTTCCGATATACAATCCATTCGTTTTGATAAAGTGAGTTTTTCTTATGAAGATAGAAATGTCAAAATCCTCAATTCTATTTCTTTTGATATAAAAAAAGGTGAAAAAATTCTAATTTTAGGTAGATCTGGAGCAGGTAAAACTACTATCTTGGGTCTTTTATGTGGACAATTAATTCCAGATGAAGGCGAAATATTTGTCAATGATATTCCGCTCAGATTCGTTGATGATATTAGTCTTAGAGACCTTTTGGGCTATGTTCCGCAAGAACCATCACTTTTTACTGGAACAATTAGAGATAATGTTTTGTTTGCAATGAAAAAACAATCACCAGCTACAAACAATGATTATTATGATACTGTCATTTCTGCTGTCCAAATGACTGAAGAAATAGCTCAATTTGTAGAAAAAGACGAAACTAAACTCGGTATAAAAGGTTTATCCCTCTCAGGAGGACAAAAACAAAGGATTGCTATTGCAAGAGCTTTATATAAAAAGCCACAAGTACTCATACTCGACGATATAACTGCGAGCCTGGATGCAAAAAAAGAAGAACTTTTATGGGAGCAAATATCATCAATATTCAATGAGTTAACTGCTTTCATCGTTTCTCATAGACTTTCATCATTGAGGTATGCTGATAATGTGATGTTCATCGAAGATGGAAAAATAAATGCCTACGGAAAACACCAAGTTTTGATAAAAGAAAATAAAAATTATATAGACTTTGTGAAGCATCATTATAAGATGTCATCAAGTGAATATAAATCGTAAAATTAAGTCTTATGTATCACCCACATAACCACGCCCCAAATCGTAAAATCCATCCATGATTCGATTTTAATCGCTTGTAACATATCGTTTTCTGGATATAGCCAATATTCATGTCCTTTGATTTTCAATCGTTTGACTATCAGTTCTCCATCCAAACAGGCAATTACAATTTTATTGTTTTCTGGTTTTGTGGCTCTGTCAATCACGAGAATATCATTGTGTAAAATATTTGCATTTACCATAGAATGACCCTCAACTTTGACAAAGTAAGTGGACACAGGGTTTAGGACCATTAGTTCATTTAAGTCCAATATACCATCAAAATAATCTCGCGCTGGACTAGGAAAACCAACAGGTGCATTGGTCTTAGAAGTTGTAGATTCTTCTTTTTTTACATATTTCTTATCGATAATACCAGAAGATACTGTTAAGGCTGATAATTCCATATTTTCCTCTCTTAATTCTAAATTTTAAACCTTATTCTAAAAATATCAAAATATATCTAATTATTTATTTATCAATATATTAAATATATCTAACTATTTTTCGAGTTCTATTTTTGCTACGACACCATTTTTGTCAAGCATGATTTTACATATCTGCAATATTTTTTTCTCAAAAAAAAAAATTGAGCTTATTAATGTGTTATAAATGTCTATTCAATAGTTTGTTATAAAAAAATATTCAAAATGTGAGAAAGTTGTTGACAAAATAACATTATTAATTATTTTCTCATTATATGGAAAATAAAATAGTTGTTGATGGTTTAGTTAAGATTTATGGAAACCGAAAAGTTGTTGATGGTATTGGGTTTGAAATCAAACAAGGAGAAATTGTTGGGATTTTAGGTCCAAATGGAGCAGGTAAATCTACGACTTTTTACATGATTCTCGGTTTGGAAAAACCAAATAGTGGTAATGTGTATTTTAATGATATAAAAATTACTAAGAAACCCATGTATAAAAGGGCACAGCTTGGTATGGCTTACCTAGCTCAAGCACCATCTATATTTCATAAACTGACCGTAGAACAGAATATACTTGCTATTCTTGAAACTTTGAAATTATCAAAGATTGAAAGAAAAAATAAGCTTGAAGAGGCTTTGGCAGAGTTAAATCTTACCCCATTGGCAAAACAAAAGGCATATACACTTTCAGGTGGAGAAAGAAGAAAATTGGAAATTACAAGGTCTTTGGTTACAAATCCTTCCTTTTTATTGATGGATGAGCCTTTTGCAGGCGTAGACCCTTTGGCGATTGCTGATATACAAGATATTATTAAGAAGCTAAGGAATGAAAAAAATCTCGGTATTCTTATCACGGATCACAATGTAACTGATACTTTATCGATAGTCCAAAGGGCATATATCGTTTTCAAAGGTAAGATATTGATTTCTGGAAGTTCAAAGGAACTGATTAATGACCCAGAAGCTAGAAAAGTTTATTTAGGGGATAGGTTTTTGAACCCCATTTTTGAGTAATATGGAGTTTTGACTTTGGAAAAAAAAATAGTTCTTCTATTTACTTATGTAGGAGTTGTAAATGAGATCAGGTGTTAAGCAACATTCCACACAAAAGGTAAATCAAGATCAGGCTTTAAAGCCTCAAATGTTACATTCTTTGAAGATGCTTGCTATGAACGCACAGGAGTTGGAGATTGTCTTAAAACAAGAAATTAATGACAATCCTTTATTAGAACTAGATGATGATTGGGATGATGAGACAGAAAAAAATGAGAAAACTCAAGATTCTGAAGATAGTCAAGATAAAAAAGATGATATTAATGAAATTGACAGTTCTGACATAGATAAAAATGTGCTCGATCCTTTCGAAGGAATGTCTGAAATAGATGAAGAATTACAGCAAACTATAAATGAAGCAAAAGAATTATCAGAAGTTTTAGATAGCTGGAATGAATATCATTCAGAATTTTCCGTTTCTTCGAATTCAGGTGCTGATGATGAGGAGGACCAACAATTTGAAAAATATGCTCAGGCTGAAGAGAATTTTAAACTCGAATACATCAATCAATTTGATAAGCTGGGTTTACAAGAACATGAATTATTCTTTATTTATGATTTGGTGGATAACTCAAATGCTTATGGTTTTTTGCCCAGAGTTGTCGACAAAGATAATGGCATAGATGAGGAATTTGATATTTATGCTCTTGCGACAGATTATAAAATTAGTTTTCAAAGAGCAGATGAATTACATAAAATTGTTTTACAAGCTTATCCTAGAGGCATTTCAGCTCGTTCTATCAATGAATGCCTTTTTTACCAACTGGAAACTTATGAACAAAATGATGAATTATTGTCTGGAATAATTCTTGACGATTTTGAGGATTTATTACACAGAAAATATGCTCAATTAGCAAAAAAATATGATGCTAAAGAAGACGATATTTATGAATGTCGAGACAGAATTGCTCGGCTTGATCCTAAGCCAGGACTTAGAATTACCAAAGGAATTCCGCAATATATTGTTCCTGATATAATAGTTACTAGAGTGGGAGAGGATTTTGAGGTTCTTATCAATGATTTT
Source organism: Candidatus Cloacimonadota bacterium (assembly GCA_009777575.1). GTDB lineage: Bacteria > Cloacimonadota > Cloacimonadia > Cloacimonadales > WRIO01 > WRLO01. The sequence goes on along the minus strand of WRLO01000089.1, from coordinate 6,029 downwards.
AATATCCCAAAACTCTCCTTAAGTAGAAAATATAATGATATATTGAGAGATCTTCGGTATGATAAAGACGCTGTTAATTATGTTAAAGATAAAATTAATTCAGCAAAGTTTATGATAAAAACAGTTTTTATGAGAAATAGGACTCTCGAAAGAGTAATGAAAGCTATCATAAAACATCAAAAAAATTTTTTCTACAACAATGCGCCTTTAGAACCTTTAACTTATTCAATGATAGCAATTGAGCTTGATGTAAATGAATCTACTGTCTCTCGTGTCGTTAAGAGTAAATACGCAGATACCCATTTTGGTATTTTTTGTTTGAAAGATTTTTTCTGCTCAAATGCAGGAAAAGATAAAAATTTTGATGCAGTATCGAAACAAAATGTTCTTTTGCAAGTTAAACAATTAATAGATAATGAAGACTCATCTGCTCCGATTTCTGACCAAGATATTGTGGATATTTTGAAAGAAAGAGGTATGAGTCTGTCTAGAAGGGTGATTTCAAAGTATAGAGATGAATTGAAAATACCGAATAGTCGTGATAGAAAAATATAGGATGTATGTGTGGATTTGAATAAAAAAATTTATATTGAAAAGATTAAAAAAGAAGCAGAACTTTTATATCAGAATGGTGATTTTTATTGTTCTGAAGCAATTATTGCTACAATAAGAAAACATTTTGATCCTGATATGCCAAAACAGATGATTGCTGTTGGTTCTGGATTCCCGATAGGGATGAATACTTTGTGTGCTTGTGGTGCAGTTACCGGTGGAATCATAGTTTTAGGATATTTTTTCGGTCGAACTGAACCAAAAGATATAAAAGTAAATAAAGCTATGGAATTAGCTAAAGAGCTTAGTGAAAGTTTTAAAAAAGAAAACAAAGTTTTATGTTGTAAAATATTAACTAATGGAATGGAATTGGGTTCTCCTACTCATTTGAAGCAATGTATATCTTTTACTGGAAAAGTAGCTGCAAAAACTGCTGAAATAATAGCAAGAGAACTAAATATTGGAATTATTTAATTATTATTTTTGTTAGCAATACATTAGGAGGGTTATTTTGGATCACTATAAAACAGCTATTATCGGTGGTGGACCTGGTGGATACGAGACTGCTATCAGATTGAATCAACTAGGCATATCAGTGATAATCTTTGAAAAAGAAAGACTGGGAGGAGTTTGCCTTAATAAAGGTTGTATCCCTACGAAGGCTTTAGTCAAAGTTGCTGATTTGTTTACTGAAATGAAAATTGCTGGAGAGTTTGGACTAGAAAATTATGATTTTCCTGTGAATTATGAAAAAATTTATAACAGAAAAAATCTTGTAGTAGAGAAATTAGTATCTGGGATAGAATTTTTGTTTAATAAAAGGAATATGCCTTTAGTGAAAACAAAAATAACAAAGATAGAAAAGAAAGATGGAAAATATCTCATATTTGATTCCAATGAGCTACTTTGTTCTGTAGATTATGTGATATTAGCCACTGGTTCAGAACCGAAAGAATTACCATTTTTACCATTTGATGCTGATAAATTTTTATCATCTGATCACATTTTAAACATGAACTCTCTCCCTAAAAGCCTCACTATCATAGGTGGTGGTGTAATAGGTTGTGAATTTGCCTGTATATACGCCCAGCTTGGTGTAGAAGTAAATATAGTCGAATATTTACCAGAAATTGTGCCAACAGAAGATGAAGAAATATCCAAAAGATTATCAATGGCTCTAAAAAAACAGGGTATAAAAATATTTACGAAAACTCAAGTTTTATCAGGAAAAAAAGAAGATAATTTTGTAGAACTGAGTTTATCAAACGGAAAAACTCTTATTTCAGAAAAAGTTTTGGTCTCAGTTGGTAGAAAACCAGTGTTTGATATAGAGACAGTGGGCTTTTCTATAAAAAACAATCATGATTATATAGAAATAAACAATTTCTGTCAAACAAATGAAAAAAATATATTTGCTATTGGTGATGTAAATGGGAAACTTATGCTCGCACATGTAGCAAGTAAACAAGGATTATTGGTCGCAGAATACATAGAAAATGAAATTAAAGATAGAAAAAAAGACATAAAAGATTTGGCTTTGAAACCATTGAATTATGATTGTATTCCCGCTTGTATTTTCACCAATCCAGAAGTAGCTTCCTGTGGGTTAACCGAAAAAAAAGCAAAAGAAAGAAATATTGAAATAAAAATAGGAAAATTTCCTTTTGCTGCAAACGGAAAAGCTCTCGGGGTAGGTGCTACTTATGGTTTTGTCAAAACTATCGTAAATGCAGAAACTGATGAAATCTTAGGTATGCACATTATTGGATATCTCGCTACTGAACTCATAGCTCAAGCTAGTATTCTTATTAATACTAAAGCTAAGATTGATGATGTATCGAATATTATTTTTGCACACCCAACGATATCAGAATGTGTGATGGAATCCATTGAAGATACTCATAAGATGGCTATTCATCTTGTATAAATCACGAATCAATATGAGATTTCTCACTTTATACAAAGTATTTAACCTAAAGAAAAAACGAATAAGGAGATTTGATTATGCAAATCACAATTACAGCTCGTCATTTTAATTTAACGAAAGCTATCAGAGACACTATTGAGGACTCAACTGAAAAATTGAGTCGCTATTTTGACCAAATTGTTACTGTTCATATCACTTTGAGTCTTGAAAACGCAAGAAATATTGTTGATATGTCTTTACATGCCTCAAAGTTTAACCTCCAAGCTCAAGCTGAAGCTATGGATATGTATCTAGCTATAAACGAGGCTATTGACAACATGGAAGCTCAAATTAAGAAACTCAAAGACAAAGTAACTGATCACAAGAAGAAAAGACTAAAAGAAGACCCTAGATTCGTCTATGATAACCTTTATGAACATAACGCTTCCGAAAAAACTCAAAGAGTGATAAAAACTAAAAGGTTTGTGGCTGATACTATGACAGTGGATGAAGCCGTAGACCAAATTGAAAAAGCTGAAGATAATTTCCTGATTTTCAGAAATGTCGAAACAGATAGTATAAATGTCCTCGTAAAACAGGATAAGAATCACTTTAAAGTGTTAGAACCCTAAAGATAAATTTTTTGGAATACTCCCCCCTCTCCCTCCCATAAATGTGGGAGGATTTTTCCCCCAAATTTATTTGGGCAGGAAATCCCCCCACATTTATGGGGGGGGCGGGGGGGGAAATTGATGTTATAGACTAGCCATAGCGACCTGATGATTGAACCAGCTATGAGAGCAGTCCGAAAACTCAAATTTATTTATTTATATTCTTTGCACACACCGAAGCCTCCGCGACTTTGGGGTCGAACCATCAAAGCGGTAACTTCAAAAAAGAATTCCGTATTTCTCTGTGTTCTCAACCTCTGTGCGCTCGCAGAATTACTATCTACCCTTTTATCTGGATAAATTTTATTATTAAGGATGAAAGGAAGATGACGAATTATCGTTTTACCTTATAAAGTTAGTATGGATTCTTTTTTCCGTCTTAGGTAGTCCCAATCTTAGTTTTCCAAGCGCAATGCTTTTTATTAGAAAAGCCATATTTCTTCCTAAGACCCTCATGGTTTGCATACCTTCTTCATCCTTGATTTGTTCTTCTTCAGTGTATCCATGCGTATCATTCCAGTATTGGCTGGAAACTATTGGCATACCAGAAATTGTGAAGTATTTATTCAAAACATCGAATGTAGTTGAACACCCTCCGCGCCTTGCATTCACTATAGCTGCTCCTACCTTCATGGTTTTACTAAAGGGTGTGCTAAAGAAAAGCCTGTCCAAAAATGAAATGAGACTGCCATTGGCAGATGAAAAATAAACAGGTGAGCCTAATACTATACCATCATATTTTTCAAAACTGACTGCGACCTCATTGACAATATCGTCATATATACATTTTTGGATTTCTTTACACTTCCAACAACTATTACAGCCCGGAACTGTTAAATTGCCTACTTGTATGATGCTGGTAAAAATACCCTCTTTATACAAGGTTTCTCCTACTTCACACAAGGAATTCCAAGTACATCCATTTGTATTTGGACTTCCATTGATTAATAACACTTTCAACATTTTCACCTCCAAAGTTTAATATTTGTTAAATGTTTCCTAATTCTTCTATCAAATAAGGGATTATTTGATTTACATCACCTACTAAACCTAAATCAGCTACATCGAAAATTGGAGCTGTAGGATTTTTATTTATTGCAATAATTAACTCAGATTCTTCCATACCTGCCAAATGTTGAATTGCTCCTGATATTCCACAGGCAAAATAGACTTCGGGTCTGACTGTCTGTCCTGTTTGACCAACTTGGTATCTTTGTTCGAGCCAACCTGCATCAACTATCGCTCTTGAACCAGAGACCATACCGCCAAGTTTTTCTGCTAGGGTATCAAGGATTTCGAGATTTTCTTTTTTCCCAAGTCCTCTACCTCCAGAAACAAGGATGTTTGCTTCAGTTATATTCTTTTTAACAGACTTTTCTTTAACTATTTCCAGAATTTCTATGTTCAAATCATCTGTTGAGAGGTTTGATTCGATATACTCAGTATTCAAATCTGAAATTTCCTCAAGATAACAATGTTTTACCATGACACCGGGACGGACAGTAGTCATTTGTGGTCTAAAATCTGGACAAATAATTGTAGCGAGGATATTCCCTCCAAAAGCAGGCCGAGTCATCAACAAATTTCCTGTTTCCTCACATATATCAAGTGATGTGCAGTCTGCTGTTAAACCCGTGTGTAATCTCGCTGAAATACGGGGTGCGAGGTCCCTACCAATAGTAGTAGCCCCGAAAAGCATTGATTCTGGTTTTATCTTTTTTACGAAATCAGCAGTAACTTTCGCATAAGTCTCTGTAGCGTAGTTCTTTAAGAGTTCATCATTACAGATAAAGACTTTTGTTGCTCCATATTGCCTACATTCTTTTGCATGATTGTCATTTAGATTGCAACCCGGAATAAAGGCAATGACATCTTGTTTTGACTTATTGGCAAGCTCTTTAGCCTTTGAAATCAATTCAAAAGAGACATTTTGAATCTTGCCTTCTCTTTGTTCTACATAAACTAAAATGTTTTTACTATCGTTTATATTCATAAAAACTCCTATTTCTTTTTTTGATTTATATAATTATCTATCCTATTTCAACAACACCATCCTCTTCACCTGCCTACCAGCACTTGTCTCCAGTTGATAAAAATAAACTCCAGAACCTACACTACGCTGTCTATCGTTATCTCCATGCCAATCTACTGTATATCGACCCGCATTTTGAACCTCATTGACGAGAGTTTTGACCAGCTGACCTCGGATATTAAATATCTGCAATTTCACATTTCCAGATTCTGCGAGACTATAGGCAATGGTAGTAGATGGATTGAAAGGATTGGGGAAATTGCCATCAAGCGAAGTGACTTTAGGTAAATCTGTCTCCTCTTGGCTTTCATTTAATAGTAAAACCTGATAAAATTTCTTATTTTCACTAAAATCAATCCGATTGCTCTGATAACTACTAGTCGCTTGCTCAAAAACTTGATATTCGCTGAACAATTGCTCTCCTGAACGTTGACCATGCTGATAATAGCGGAATTCTATCACAGCATTTTCAAGGTCTATCCCAACGACATAAGCTCTGATTTGCACGAGTTGTCCATATATCACAGTCGAACCATACAACACATCATCTATATACAATGCCAGTTCTGAGTCATCATCATAACTCACCAACTCATCCGGTAACCACACAAAAAATGGGATATAGTCATCCTGTTCTATATAATCAAAGAAATGGTCTGGTTGAAGTGGAATGCCACGATAGTCATATACATATTTATCATTATCCAATTCAGGTGGTATGTTATTGGGAGTTCGCCATATAAGCGTTTTAGGTGTATCACTAACAAAAGTCAGCGAAACTGCCTCACCAAAGCGTAATGATATAGGTCTATCAGGCTTTGTCCAAACCGAATCTGGATGCACACGGCTATAGGTCCAATACCTTGTC
>WRLO01000088.1 GCA_009777575.1 Candidatus Cloacimonadota bacterium | reverse complement strand
TTACAAACCGTAGAATACTGCGAAGGGTATATATAGGAGCTTTTAAAGCATTTAGTGATTATGCAAAAACTGGAGATTTGACATCTGAACAATTTAAAGATATAATGATTGAAAAATATGGAGAGGATGTCTATAATGATCCAGAATTTATTGATTATTTTGAAAGATTATACAGAATACCCAGAAAGAAATATTTTGAAGAAACAATCGACACTGTAACTGTCTCAGACCTAAATATACCCGGTGTATTGAATGCACCTCTCGTAGTTTTATCATCAAGTAATACTGGCTCAGCAGCAGAGGACTTTCTCGTAAATTTTGACACGACAAAAAGGGGTACAATCATTGGGTCAGCAAGCTACGGCTCTACGGGGCAGCGTGTGATGTTTCCTTTGGAAAGTGGAGGTCATGTCTACATCTGCACTTTGTGGAGTACATACCCCGATGGCAGAGAATTTATCAATATCGGTGTCCAACCTCATATCCAAATAAAAAATACATTAGAAGACCTGAAAAATGGTGTGGATGCAGTGATGAATAAAGGACTGGAAGAGGTGCGGAGACAGATAGAGGAAAAGGATGAAACAGATGAATGAAATCAAAACTCAAAATAATGATCAATATGATTTGTTGATAAATCAAATATCGACGCTTGTTTCAGATGCTAAAGGGCATCTTGCAAGCGTTATTAGTGATATTCTCGTCCAAACATATTGGAATATTGGGAAATATATTGTAGAGTTTGAACAAGCAGGAAGTGCAAAAGCAAAATACGGTGATAAATTACTAAATAAGCTCTCAAAAGACTTAACACTAAGACTTGGGAAAGGATTTTCAAGGTCAAATATCTTCAATATGCGTTTGTTTTATACACGATTTCAAAAAATCCAGACGTCTGGATTTTTGAAATGGTCGCATATCATAGAGCTTGTTAATATTGATGATAAACTCGAAAGAGATTTTTATTATGCTGAGACGATCAATGAAAAATGGAGTGTAAGAGAGCTTAAACGACAAAAAGAAAGAGGTTTATTCATGCAGCTTGCTCTCGGGAAAAGCAAAGAACAGGTCTTGGCTCTTGCTAAGCAGGGAAATCTTATCGAAAAACCAGAAGACATTTTAAAAGACACTTACACCTTTGATTTTCTCAATTTACCACAGCCAAAATTCTCTGAATCTGCTCTCGAAGATGCACTCATAGAAAACCTTGAAAATTTTTTATTGGAACTCGGAAAAGGGTTTGCATTTGTAGGAAGGCAGTATCGATTAACCGTTAATAACACAAATTATTATGCAGACTTGGTGTTTTATCATATAATTCTAAAGTGTTATGTTGTCATAGACTTAAAAATAGGTAAAGTAAAAAATGAGGACATAGCTCAAATGAATCTATATCTCGGATACTTTGCCATAGATAAAAATATCGAAGGAGACAACCCTCCAATAGGTCTGATTTTAGCACGAGAAAAAGACGAAATAATGGTGGAATATACGATGTATGGAAACACAAACAATCTATTTGTCTCAAAATATCAATTGTATTTGCCTGATATAGATGATTTGAGAAAATTGATATTGAAATTTGATGAAACTAAAAAATAAGGATAAATACATGAACACAACAAAAACAATTATGATCATTGCCATTTTAAGTTTATTTGCAATGATTTCCTGCTCTACAGCAAGGATGGTAAACAATAACGAAAATATCAGGTCGCAGGCTAGTCCTTGCAACCCACCAGACGAACTAAAAATCTATGAACTCTCAATGATTTGGAGTGAAGCAAAGTATAGCTTTGTATATTGGGACAAGATAATTGATACACTTGACTGGGACGCAGCATATAGAGAGGCACTAACAAGAGTATTAGCTACTAATAGCCTGTATGAGTATTATATGGAGCTTACAAGGTTTGTAGCTTTACTGCGAGATGATCACACTTGTGTTGATTCTTTTCCAAACAGCCTTGTCACAGCAGAATACTTTTCTCGTATTCCAATTTTGACAAAGTATATGAATGGAGAATACATCATCAGCAATGTCGATAAAAGCTTAATTGATGATATTCCGCTTGGTGCTGTAATCAATAAATGGGAAGGTATGGATATACAAGATTATATAGAAAAACATGTTTATCCATATAATTGGCATGAGAAAAAGGATAGTGCACACGCTGATATAGACAGTTTTATGCGAAGAGGAGCAGCTGGAAGCAAGGTAGAAATAGAGTTTGAGTATGCAGGTATCAATAAAACTATGTCTCTCACTCGATCTTTTGGCGGGTTTGATTGGATTATAGACACTGCATCAATCCAACCAAGTGAAACCCTAACACAAGTCTATGAATCTGATAGCCACGCTATAGCTTTTACAGAAGATAATATCGCTATCATCTCTATCGATAGTATGAGAAATAGCGATTTACCTACAGAGTTTTTGGCAAATTATCCATTACTTGAAAATGCAGATGGATATATCATCGATATTCGTAGAAACACAGGGGGAAACTCCGAAAACTCTGCCCCTGTAGCTGCTACCTTTATCGGAGGTGATTTTATTCAGGGTAGTATCTCTTTTCCTGTATATATTTATTTTTATGCTTTTCAAGCCCAATACCAAGATTTTGGAGATATGACTTGGGAGCAGTTAGTGGAGCAGTTGATTGCAGAATATGGAGAAGAGGTTGTGAATACACCAGGTAATCTTGATGTTATGGAAAAAATCTTTAAAATGCCCAGACGAGCTTATCATGAAACAATGGACATACCTTATAATACAGAATCTCGCACAGAATATGATTTGCCCGGTCATCTAAACGCACCGCTGATTGTTCTTTCATCAGTAGCAACAGGATCAGCAGCTGAGGATTTTCTCGTTATGCTCGACCAAGCAGAGAGAGTAACTATCGTAGGTTCATCTACTTATGGTTCTTCAGGTGCTCCAAATAGATTAAATTTAGAGAGCGGTGGTCGGGTTATTATTTGCTCCATGTGGTCTAGATATCCTGATGGTAGAGAATATATCAATATCGGCATTCAACCTCATATCGAAATAGAAAATACCATAGAAGATATGAAAAATGGTGTAGATGCTGTGATGAATAAAGGACTGGAAGAGGTGAGAAGGCAGATAAGAGAAAAATAAATTATGCAAGGTAGGTTTGATGAAACAAGAAAAAATACCATTTCATCCCGAATGGGATCGATCGCTATGTAGAAAAAGATGCCCCACCCACCCATCCAGCATGCCGAAGGTATGCAACGAATTATCAAATTTACCCAAATACAGTCGCATACCTTCGGCATGCAAATCATGATTGGGGGTGCTAATTTTCTACATAGCTATCGACACCTTCGGTGTGAGGAGGAATTTTATTTAATTCTTGACTTAAAAAGGTTCCTGAAGCATCGATCCTTATATTAGCCTTTTCACAGGTATTCTCAAAACAGTCTTCAGCTTTGCAGAATCTGTCTTTCTTGGGTCACTTAAATAAATCTCATGATGTCTTCTTTCATCAGTCTTGTCCATGAATAAACCATTCTTTTCTATAAAACTTTCCATTCTTTTTAAAGTTTCAGGTTCGCTGTCATAAGAGCCTATATGCAGGCATTGCACGCATAACCCTTCTTTGATTTTTAGGTATTTTGCATTGCTGGTATCAACTCCTTTTTTAACAGAAACTTCCGTAACAGCCCATTGAAACACTTCTGCAGTCACAAATTCGGGCAGTCGAATGAGCGAAATCCAGTTATACTTTGACTTGGAAGCCCTAGTATCACCTTCATCAAGCCACCAAAGTCCTTCAAGCGGTGGAACAACATAGTCAAAATAGCCTTCTATAATTTGCTTTCCCTTTTTACTCATTTTAATGGTATATTGAATGGCATATAACACACCGAGAGCCTTTTGATACTCTCCATCTTTTTCATTTGGGTTGCCTTCGCCTTGTATAGCTACAAAAGTTATTTTTGGTATATCAATGATCATTGGCACTGCCAAGGGTAAATACAAAGCCTTGTATTCCTTTTTATAGTCTTTAGTTTCTGACATCTGTTTCTCCTTATATGCCGTTTTACTTATATGGGACATAAAATCTAATCAGTGCTTTTTTGTCAATCGAAAATTTCACATTGCTTATGAATTGTTTTCAACTTTGACTAAAAATAGATAGATTTTATTTACGAAACACAATACATTTATCTATGTAAAAATCTTATGAATAAAGAAATATTAGAAGTGGCAAGTTAATATAATTTTTATTGTTAACAAGTTAAATCAATTTGTGTTGTTAATGTGTTGTTGTTTTTCAAATCTTCTAATTGTTTAAGATACAACTTTCCTATTCTAGTATTAATTCTTATTTTTATAGCATATTTTAAAAGTGATTCATTTTCTACTTCATTACGCTGAAACATTTGGAAACCTAGATACACAATATGGTCAAATTGACATAAATGTATTAATGGCAATGCCTTATATTCATAGTAAAAAATTTTACGTTTGTCGTTTTGACTTAATCTATTTACCATCGCTTTAAGACATTCTTTATATGTTTTAATTTGTTCCCTCATAGTCGTAACATCCTCTGGCGGATTTGGTAAAGTTTTCATAATTTGTATTAATACGCAATCATCAAGTTCTGGGCTAATCGCAAAAATTTCCATTAAACAATCTTTATTGTTTTCTATAAATTCTCGAATTGCTTCAACAACATCAGAATGAGAAATTCTCTCATTCCTAACACAGACAACACGCACAAATCTTTTTGCTGATTTAATACGTTTTGTCATAAAAAAAGTATCATAATATCGTCTCGTATAAAGCCTAACAGAAAATATACATGCATATATATCTAAAATTTTTTCGCGTACTTTTCTGAAAAACAACGAAAAAAGCGGTATTACACTAATAATACTCCATATATTTTCAATTATATAATCTTTAATCATTAGTAAGTTTTTTTGCAATTTCCATATCCATTCTATTGATTGCGTCAATAGTAACGCCTGCTGTATGAGGACTAAAAATAACATTCAATCCATCAAATAATTTGATAATTTCTCTATCTTCGTTATCTATATCAACTGCAAAACCTGCAATTTTTTTTGAAGACAACATTTTCGCTAAAAATTTATTATCAATCAGAGCCGCTCTGCTCGTATTTATGAGATATGCAGTATTTCTTATGAAAGGTAAATTTTTAGAGTTTAATATATTTTTAGTTTCATCGTTAAGTGGTAAATGAATTGTTATGAAGTCTGATTGACTTAATAAATCAACTAAAGTAACAAATTCGATTTCGTATTTATGCAATTCGGAGTGCTTTTGTGGTTCCCTTGTATAACACAATGTTTTCATGCCAAAACAATTAGCATATTTAATTACATTAGTTCCAATTCGTCCTGCTCCAATAACGCCGATTGTATGTTTAAATAAATCTTTTGGTAAACCACCTAGTCCCGCACGCCCTGAATTATCTAAAACTGCATTATTTGAAATTAAGATTTTTTTAGACAAGCAAAGAATAAACGCAAAAGTATGTTCAACTACGGAAATCACATTAGAGTCTGTACAAGTAATGATTTTCATTTTTGGATTGTTTAAAAATGATTTTGAAATATGGTCTGAGCCAATAGATAATGTTCCTATTTTCTTTCTGGAATCTTTAGCAAATCCATAAACGGTATCGGTCAGTTTTTCTCTTGCTCCAATGATTAGACAATCGTACTCTCTGATTAACTGACATAATTCTTTTTCATTCGGTCGCTGTTCTTCGCTCCGAACTGTAACATCAAACTTGGTCTTCAGTAATTCTACTGCTTCGATTGAATAATCGGAAAGACATACATAAACTCGCATCATAATCCCCTTTTTATTTTATGTTTAACACTATTATTAATTGCAACATTTACACACTCATTTAAGGTATCATCTTCGGAGATTTTTTTGCAAAAATTATTTCCGAAATAATCACTTAAAATAAATCGTTCTTCCTCATTTAATGACGAAGATAACGCTAAATCTTTTCTAGCCTTATATATTTTTTTAGTATATTCTTCTGCTCTTTTTTGTATTACATCTTTGCTCCATTCAGAATCAGACAAATACGGAATTTCTGTTGATAATCTTAATGGTTCGTCAAGCAATGTTATATTGTATTTTTTTCGAACATTGTTATTTAGGTGTATCGGCGAATAACAATCAACAACAAAACTTCCCAAAGCAACAGAATGAATATCGTTATTGCTAACTATGTAATCAACAGTTGTTATTTCATCATTAATATACGAATTTGGAATCCCGACCAAAACAAAAACATAATTCAATATTCCTGCATTTGCCGTATTTTTTAATATTTCGCTAATGTTGTTTTTGTCAAACTGATTAGTTTTGCCGACTAAATTAATAGTTTTTTCGCCTATGCTTTCTAATCCCCAAAAAAATTGTCTAAATCCTGCTTGATATAATAAAGTTGCTGTTTCGGAATTAAGAAAATCTTTCTCAAATCTTGTATAAGCTTCAAATCGCAAGTTATCCCATCCTAAATTTATTATTTTTTTCGCAAAAGAAATCATTCTTTTTATCTGAAAATTTTCATCAATTATTCGGAAATATTTATATCCCAAATTTTTGTAATATTCTATTTCGGTTATAACTTCGTCAATGCTTCGATTTCTATACTTTGTCCAACTTGAATGTATTGAACAAAAATCACATTTATTCCAAGAACATTTTCGGGAAGTCAATATTGGAATTACAGGGAAAACTGATAAATATAAATTTGGGGAATATGTTTCATATAATCCTCGTTTTATAAGATTGATATTTTGCAAAAAATCACTTCGAGAAAAAGGTTGTCCGTTAAATAAATTCAATAGTTGCAATTCTCCTTCTCCCTCTATTATATAATCAATGATTTTCAGATTTCTTAAATTTTCAAATTTATCGGGTATTCGTGAAACTATATTACCGCCCATGACAATCGGCTTTTCTGGAAATTGTTTTTTTAAGATAATCGCAATGAACAATGCACATAAAACTTGATCTTCCACAGAAATATTAATACCAACATATTTTGCTTTACTGATTTTCTCGAAGTCAAGATTTTTTATCAGCAAATTCATTATTGAGTCATCCGCTTTTTCTGATTCTTTTAGAATGTCATTTAGGTGTAGAGTATCAAATGAAGTTGCAGATATTTTCCTTTTAGATAATTTGTATTTATCCGAATTATCCAAATGGGATAAAACTTCATTTATTTTGCTATTAAACAAGATGATGTATTTTATAATTCCTGTTAAATCATTTCTTTCAATGAAATCTTGTGATATTCTAATGTATTCTTGTAAATTTGATTCTTGAATAAGATTTGTGTAAAAAGCCAAATTCAAATCAAGAATTTCAATTGACATTTTTGATTGATTTTCAATATAAGCCTTTATAATCCCCATTGCCGAGTACGGCATAGTAAAATCATGTGCAGGCGGAAATATTAATATCATATCTTTCATTTCTATTTTTCCCATTTTAAAAATAATTCAACACTATGTACAACAGAATCTATTCTATGAATTACTTCTGCTTTTATATTTTTAATCAAATAATCTCGATAAAACAACAAGTCATCTATACTTTTATTGTCTAAATAGAAAGGCACAGGCTCTTTTGTTTTATCAAACCAATATAAATCATCATTAATTCCTTGCAATTTCCAAATGGAATATAATTTTGTTCCCGGATATACTTTCAAAAGAAAAACCGCTACTTGTGAGGGTTTTATATCATTAATCAAGTTGATAGTTTCTTTTATATCTTCTAATGTTTCGCCTGAATAGCCAATAGATATTGTAACTCGGGTTTTGATATTGTATTGCGACATTTTTTTGCTCACAAAATCAAGATATTTCAAATCGTTTGCTTTATCTATTATTTTCAAAACCTTTTCTGAACCGCTTTCTATTCCAATCGAAATCATAAAACACCCTGCTTTTTGTAACAGCGGTATTGTTGATTCTTGTATTGTGTCTAAACGAGTAGAACACCACCATTGAATGTCATAATTTTTGTCAACTATATAATTCAAAACACCTTCAACAATATTAGAATCAAATAGCAAATTGTCATCGTAAACATCAAAAAAACGAACACCTAATTCATTGTAATAGTATTCAATTTGCTGTATGATTTGTTGCTTTGAAAAACTTCTTTGTGTTTTCCAAAAATGCCCATTACAACAAAACAAACAAGTATAATTACATCCTCTTGAGAACACAAGCGGAGCAATAAGCATATTGGTTTCAAATTCTGAAAAATGAAATGACAAAGATTCACTGTTGCTAAAAATATCTAATTCTTCCTTTTTATATAATGGGATTGGCAGAGAGTGTAAATCGACATCGTTAATAAAGTCCGGGTTACATACAAACTCTTTTCCCATTCTGAATGTTAGTCCTGATATTTGAGACAACCCTTTATCATTTATGATTGCTTGCAAGAGTAATTCAAATTTGAGTTCTCCTTCTCCTCTGACAATAAAATCAATGTGTTGGTTTTCTTGTAGTATTATTTTGTCTAAAAAACTCACATGGGGTCCACCTAAAACTATTTTAGCATTTGGATTTTTTCTCTTACATAATTCAGCTAATTTTAGAACGCTGAAGCGTTGCCTTGAAAAACAAGATATTCCAATAATTGTGTAGTCATATTTGTCAAGTTCATCGCTTACCTTTTGCCAATTATCACAATGAAACAGATTTACTATTTTACAATCATAATTTTTCTGTTTTAAGTAATGAAAAATAGACAACAAACCCATAGGAAGCATTTTAGCTTCTATAGGTGGTTCTTCTATATTTGGCGGGTTAAGTAGTAGAATATTCATATCTATCAACTTTTAATACTCTTACAACCCAATTCCCTTTATCTACCATGCTCTTGCTTCTTATACAAATCGGGTAGCCTTCAAAGGTGTTTTTAGTGGGGTAAAAATCATTTATATAATCAAATGGGATAATATTAAACAGTTCAGCACCAGTTTGAATTAACTCACCTAATTCAAAATTATATTGTATAATTCCTGATTTGTCTGCATAATAATCAACCCATTGTCCAACTCGGAATTTTCTTGTTATTGGAACATGGTTATCTATTTTCAGATGAACAAACCCTCTGCTGATTAATTCTCTATATAATCTGTCCGCCCAAAATAGAACATTTTTTGCTTGAGCATGAATATGGCTTGGTAATTCTATTGTTATAGCTTCGTTTATGTTCAACTGTTTTTGTAATCTTGTACAAGCTTCATCAAGCGAATATATAGTCGGCTCACCGTATTCAATAATATTTTCAATACCAAAATAGGATTTGTCTGTAGAAAAATGGTTACAATACAAATGTTCTATTCCATTTTCTGGTGTATGAATATCCCAAATGAAGTTAAAATCTTTGATAAGGGAAAAAGTGAGGTTGGACAAAGTGGTATTTCTATCGAATGAATTATCTGATATACTTTGTCCCCATTCAAATGAACGGTTCCAATCTTTACCGTTTGCTGGGTTTAAACGCCCATTGCCATTGTATAAATACTCATGCCATGAATATGGATTTATACGCGGTACGAGTCTTATAAATGAATTAAAATAACGGTTTGGCGTTTTTTCTAACAACTTTTTCAATTCTAAAATCACAAGTGTACTAAATGTTTCGTTCCCATGCAGTTGTGATTGGATATATATTTTATTCTTATTTCTTTTTCTTCCGAAGTCGAAGTAATGAATCATATAATTATCAATATTACTTGTGTTCTTTCCCATTCCTTTTTGATAATTCTCATTAAGAATTATTTTTTTTGATTCATTATATATTTCACTATCATATGTTTGTTTTTTCATAATATTTTTCGCTTTTGAATAGTGTGGAGTTGGAATATTTCTGTTTTAGATTTCTTATTTGTTCTTCGTAATTTGTTGTATGATATACCATAAACCTTTCTAAAGTTACATGAAAATGACTTGTGAGACTATCATAACCATCTCTAATAAAAAACATTTGCTCATAATAAGCTCGTCCACCTTGATGAGTTTCTATCGATTTATTATAACGTAAAAAATAGAGGTTCCCTTGCCATCTGCAAATAAATAATTGTACTGCTCTTATTTTCCTTAAAAAACCATTGATTAAAACTGTTTTACCTGAACAATTTCTTCCTATAAGTGTATTGACACACTCTTTCAGTAAACGAAAATCAACTCCGTTCAGAACCCTAACATCCCCAAAGTACCTATGCACGTTCATCAATTCCAGCATCAACAGCCTCCAATCAATCTAAATATAGTAAACTTGACTCTGAAGTTTTTATTTCATAAAATTTTCAAATATCAATCATTTTCAACAAATCACAATACAAGTCATTAGGTTAAAACCTAATAATTGAGCTATTATTTTAAAACAAGGTATTTTTGTCAAGAACATTTTTAGTTTTTCAAAATAATGTCTGATTAAAATCTCAAACTTTCTTTCGCATTTTCTCAAACTATTTAGCGGTCTTTACTTGATAATCTTGACATTACTTGGCATTGATAAAAAACTCATGTATATGATCCATCAAATCAAAGTCGAGTTCATTTTCCAACATTTTATCAAAATTGACATCATTAGCCCACTGTAATGCCCTTGCATTTTCAGGGTCTGTTTCATAATATTTTCTCCAAGATTCATTTATCCATTTTATATACTCCATACTTCTTAATGAACCAAATACACGTTCGTGTCCAGTTACTTCCTCGCCATCTTTAAAAATGATTTCTACTCTGGGATTGGTAATTTTCTCTCTATGTGCGTAGATTGAGGTTGTATTTGAAAGTATTATATGATCATCCGAACTTTGCACTATCAACACTGGGACGAAAGATTTGTTGATTCCGTCAACTGCTGTGAGATGGGCAACATCACCAAAACGTTGTTTTTCTATTTTTCTAAATTGAGGTTTTAGAAAATTGTAAAATTTAGAAGATGATCTTCCAAATTCATCAAAAACTTCGCTGCCACTATTGTAACCTGCGAAGCTTACAACAGCCTTTATAGGATGTTCATAATTTAATATAGCACACACTGCAAATCCACCCCAACTGTGTCCTACAAGCATTATGGGCAAGTCGTTCATTGAATTCGTTATTGAAACATAAGAGAGTACTGAATCAAGGTCAATAACAGATTGATATAAACCTCTTGTATCATTACCCTCACTTCCATCAACTCCAGTATTGTTAAAGACAAACACACGCCAACCATTATCAACAAAATACATAATCATTGGAAAATATGAATCAGCAGTGGCGCCTAATCCACCTGAAATAACAACTAAACCACTGGTGTTTGCGGCTCCATATACGTAGCCTTGTAGGATGTTTCCTTTTGAATTGAAATGAACCTCTTCTCTTGAATATTTCATTTGATCCATTTCACTCCAAGTGATACTTGGCGTAAATCTATCGTAGCTAACCCTTTCTACTCTACCAAATGTTTGTGAGTAAGTTTTATGTGCGATACTACTGCATCCATAAAAAAACAGACAAACAAATAGGATTATTAAAATTTTGCCACTTGCAACTGCTATAAAAGTTGCTTTCCTAAATGAAAGTCCTCTGTTCATAACTTTCTCCATTTTTCACTCCTTTATTTGTTTTATTTTATCAAACATTATGAATAATCATTATTTCTCATTCATCATCTTCGTTTTTGATTTCTAAAAAATAATCTATTTGTTTTTTCTCAGTCTCGGGAAGCGATTTCTTACGAGCTAACCTTTCCTGTGCTTCCTCCATAATAGCCTTGATTTTTTCTTCGAAGACATTTTTAGGTGGTAACTCTGTCCAATATTCAGCTACCGCTATACCTGCCATGTCCATTTTCAACATTTCTACTTTTTTTCGATTTACGGAAGCACAGAGTATTATGCCCATAGGAGCTTCTTCACTTTCCTCACGCTCAAATTCATTTAACCAAGCTAATTATAGCTCCATCTGTCCCTTGTATGCTGCTTTGAAACTGCCGATTTTTAGTTCTACCGCAACAAGTCTCTTTAGGATACGATTATAAAAAAGTAAATCTAAAACCACATCTTCTCCACCAATATTCATCCTTTTTTGACTGTCAACAAAGGCAAATCCACGACCAAACTCTAAAAAGAATTTCTGTAAGTCCACAAGTATAGCCTTTTCTAAATCTGCTTCGAGGTAGTTATCCTTTAAATCAAGAATGTCCAATAGATATGGGTCTTTAAAAAACATTGAAGGGAACTTTTGAGCTTTCAGTTAATTGTGTATTTGCTATCTCGCCTCGTTCATAAGCCTTTCGAGAAATTAGATGTCGTAATTCTCTGATATTTAATCTTTTTTCGACACACAATTTGGCGTAATATAACCTTGCCTCATGTGTTTTTATTCGTATTAATTCAGTAATATGTGACCAACTCAATTGTGGCGACAGTGTTGCCACAATTTCATAATCTGCAAAACGCTCTGAAAACAGCATCATTCGATACAAATTTCGTTCTGAAAAGCTACTACCATATTTCAATCTCAATTTTGACGACAGTGTCGTCAAAATCTTTTTACCATATTCTGCTCGTCTATCAGCAAGGACAATCGTGTTTATATATTGCCCTACTTCCCAAAACATAAGCGTTGCTTCGCTGTTTACGCTGGCTTGTATTCTATATTTTCTATTCTCAATAATCGTTGATACATTTTCAAAGAGAACGGACTCATCAATCAAAGCTGTGCTTTGTAAAATGATTTCTGAAGTATTTACTTTTTTAGTACTCATGCTAAATCCTCACATTTTTACTTATCTGGAACAGATTTTCAAAACCCTGTAAAATTGTCAAGAGTTTTTGCACAACTGCTATCATTCTTCTCTCTTGAAGATAATTATCTTATTGTAAAATCGTTGACAAACAAAACGGATGACCAACTGGATCAAACATTACTGTTGATGTCTCGTAAAATTGGACTTCAGGTTTTATTGCTCCATTTCTTACTGCACGTTTCTCAGCTTCTTTTAGGTCATCTACCAGAAAATCAATATGAGCCATCTGCTGTTGTTTATCTGCTTTCCAGGAACAAGTAGGTGGCTTATAACTGATATTTCCGAGCTATAAAAGCTTGATATATCTACATCGTAGAATGACATATAAAGCAGATATCTACTGTTATATCAATGTATTACGAAACTATTCTTTTTTTGTTGTTATTGACATCTACCTCAACTATTTTATCTATGTAGTCTCTACTGAAAAAATCTTCTATGAAATCATCATACAGCGGTATCAAATCTTCTAACTGGATATATTTTTTATTCTTTACT
>WRLO01000087.1 GCA_009777575.1 Candidatus Cloacimonadota bacterium | reverse complement strand
TGAATAACCATTGAAAAATCGAGGTATAAAATGAGATATTTTCCCATTTCCTCTGTTGGATGCTCATGAATCCAAGTCTCCTTGAATAAGGTGTTAAAATTATTTTTATTGGCTATGTCATAGTATAGGGCAAGCATAGTCAAAAACATTGACTTACCAAATCTACGAGGTCGGATGAGGAAATTGAAAGGAGTTTTCTCAATCTCCGGGATAAACATCGTCTTATCCACATAATAAGCATTTCTTTCTGAAATATCAGCAAAACTCGAAATACCATATTGAATTGTTTTTATTTTTTCCATTGTTACCTCTTAATCAATTACAAATAGTAATATTCTTCCCAGACCCAACCTACAGTGTTATAATAAACCATTTTCGACTCTTTTGATTTTGAAAACAGTTTACTAAGTCCCTTTCCATAATTCATTTAAAATGTATCATCAGTGGTACTCATAGCTCGAAAATCAAATTGTTGAATTACAAAAGCTGTATTGTTATCAATTTGATAAAAATAATTAATTATCTCTAAACTCCAACTACCATCGAATTTATAGAGATCTATTTGATCTGCTGGAATAACAAAAGTATTTACAAAAGGGTCTAAATTTAATTCTACAGAAATGTTTCCAATACGAAAACTTAGAGATTGATAATCTGTATCTTTTGCAGGCAGCCATTCGATAACAATATCTTCATTAGTGTAAAAATTATAATCATCGTAAAAATTCAATATTTCTGGAAAATGAGGTATTACCATTTTTACTTCAGCTTCTCCACTATAAGTAGTGAGAAAAATTGACATGTTTTCTCCTACAGGGTATTGTTGTGGTCCATCAGCTGAAAAAAAATAATAAGACCCATACCAAGTAACTCGCAAAGGAATTTCATGAAATCCTATTCTCATAAGGATAATTGGGTCAGACTCAGGTTTTGTGTCATTAGGGGAGTTGTAGTAAATATAACCCGCAATTATCCCCAATAAAAAAATAATTTCCACCTCATATTCTGATTCGAAAAAAGGCATATCAACAGCTCCATCATGGATAATGTGAACCGTAGAAATCCCTTTTTTATTTTTGTCGAAAGAGTAGACTGCCTCAACATACAATATCTCAGCAGTTTCATCTTTAGAGATTGTTAAAATCCCTTGTGAATTGATACTTGTATCGGGGCTACCGCCTAAAACTGACCACATTACTGTCCCTTCAGGATTATTCTCTGTTATAACATGAGCATAAAATTGACGTGTCAGACCCCTTGTTAAATATACTACACTAGGTCCAACACTTACGCTATTCACGCGAGGGCTGTGTGGATCAGTGTTTGAACAACTTGTCAATGAAAAGACTATTATAATTACTGACCATAAAAAGATTAATTTTTTCATAGTTTTCTACAATACCTATTATCCTTTAATCATCTAAATTTCCTGTCCCCATACACCCCTTTGTAGGGGTAACCCCATTAGTGTCAACTTTCAGTAGTTTGTGATTGTAGTGGCGGAGCTTGCCTCCGTCTAATTTACCATTGTATAATATTTTTGGACGGAGGCAAGCTCCGCCACTACAGACAACACCAAGAAAAGTTGTCACTTGTGGGGTCGCCCCTACGGTATCGTGGGTAATCCTTGACTTGTTATAGCATTGTTGCTTAGGAAGACATATATTTTCGTTGATTTAAAAACCAATACCTTCCTTTATCGATCTAGTAACAGCCTGCAATTCTCTGACTTCTTCAATTGTGAAAAGTTCTTTACCTTGAACATTGATGATTGCGTGTATTCTACTGAATCCTACTACGAGATTTTGGAACCATTCCAGTTCATAAAGTGCTTGATTTTCCATCTGTGAAAGGTTGTTGACAAGATTATCAACTATACCCTTTTGATTTAAAATAGCAGTATATTGCATATTAAAATCTTGCAACAAAAGAGTAGTCATGATGTAAACACCTTCAGTCCAGCCACCTGCTTGAACTAATGTCATCAGATCAATCTGCCTTGAAGCATAGAGGGCAAATTCTATCTCTTTTTTGTAGTCATCAAGGGCTAAAAGAAGGTTTTCCCAACTGTCATCATGTAAGAGGGTCATGATTTCGTCTGCCATCATTAGGACTTCTTGATTGATTCCTATCATCCTTGAATAATCAATCATAGTCATCGCAATTGAAGTGAGCTTCGTTTTGTTTCTGGCTTTTGTTGCTACGATAGCATCAGCCGTCAAATTACCTAAATAAAAAGCTCCAACATAGACATTGGTTATATCTGTTAAATATGTGTCCGGTATAACCATGTCAAAATTTGCTGTTTGAACATAGTCCAAAGAAGCAAATAAATCAGCAAATTCAGGAACAGGAAAAAACCTTGTTTCTGTGTAAACGACAGCTCCCTCTTGATTGTCTGCTTTAGGTTTACAAGCAAAAAGAACAAGAGCTATCAAAATAACGAAAAGTGTTTTTTTTAACATTTTTTGTATCTCCTATATTTTTATCAAGAAAAAAAGAATATGTGAGCTTATCTACATCAATTATGAGATTTTATCACACCTCTCTCAATATTCTTGCAAGTTGTTCCAATCTATACGGTTTAGTGATGCATTCATAAGCACCATTTTCTGTAAATTCTTTTACAATATTATCTTGTAAAAAACCACTAGCTATTATAACTATTATTTCTGGTTTGATCTCTTTCAACTTTTTTAACAATGCCAGTCCATCTAATTTTGGCATCATTCGGTCTATTAGAGCCATTGTGATTTCAGGGTGATCTTCAACCATTTTTAAGGCATCATAACCGTTGTTAGAAGCATAAACAGTGCTTCCCAATTCTTCTAAGAGATCTTTAGCTATATCAAGGACTATTTCTTCATCATCGACCAGAAGAACAGTGTGGGATTTGATATCGCCTTCATTTGTTTTTTCTTCCTCTGTTTCTTTTATGCCTTGTAACCAGGGTAATAGGATATAAAATGATGTTCCATGATTTATTTTTGATTTTAAACTTATGGTTCCTTTGTATTCGCCGATTATTGATCGGCTTGTGGATAATCCTAAACCTGTCCCTTTTTCTTTGCTTTTGGTAGTAAAAAACGGCTCAAAAAGCATATTCTGTATATGTTCTGGGATACCAGGTCCTGTATCTGCTATCTCAATGCAGGTATAATTTCTATTTTCAGCTTGGCTCCAGATTTTCTTGATTTGTTCAAAATTGTTCAAGAACATAGTGCGAACTGTTAATGTCCCCCCTTGAGGCATCACATCTCTCGCATTGACACAAATATTCATCACGCATTGTTGAATTTTTACCGAGTCACCTTCAAAAAAGAGTGGGTCATGCGTCAAATCGAGCTTTAATTCAATATTTTTATCAAATGTATAAGAGACCATTTCGAGAGTTTCTCGAATAAGATTATTGATATCAAAAACCGCAATTTCATCTTCTACTTTTCGACTGAAACCTAATAATCTTTGAGATAGTTTTACTGCTCTATCGGCTGACAATTTGATGACTTTTGCCATATTTTTGACACGCGTGCCTTCTTCAGCACTTAATAAAATCAACTCAACCGCTCCAACAATCCCAGACATGATATTTTTGAAGTCATGTGCGATACCTGATGTCAGTGTTCCTATAGACTCCAGTTTCTGTGTCTGAAGCATTCTTTTGTTGAGTTCTATTTTTTCTGTCACATCGCTTGCAGAGGCTAGTATTGAAGTTTTCCCATCCCATGAAATCGATGATAATGAAAATTCCAAAATAATGGTCTTATCGTCTGAAGACACAAATTCATATTCAAATACTTCTGTTTTTCCTACTAAAGTAAAGGTTGTGAGCTGCGAAATAAAGAAAGAACGATCTTTTTCAGAGATAAATTCGATAATATTTCTACCTGTTAAGTATTCTTTGTTATATTTTATCAACTCACAAAATTTTCTATTGCAGAATATAATATTTTTATCATAGATTATCAAGATCGCTAAAGCAGACTCATTTATCAGCGTATTATGCCTTTTTTCGTCTTCCAAGATTTTGTTTAATAACTCAGTTTTATCAAAGATGTTTGCCGCATGTGAAGCCAATATCTCAAGTATTTGTAAATCAGATTCGGTAAAACCATCAAGACTTTTTCTGGAAAAGGTGATGACCCCAATCATTCTACCTTCATTATTGATCAAAGGAGCTGACATAATACATTCGACTATTTCTGGAGTGCCAGGAACAAATAGCGTAAAAGGATTATTCGTAGCATCGTTGATTATTTGAGCTTTCCCTGTTTTTGCAACCACACCTGAAAGGCCTTCACCTAATTTGAGAGAAAAACTATCCATTTTGTTTTTTAAATGCGGGTCATCAGTATAAAATAGGGTTAATCGGTCTTTTTTCAGTAATAATGTTGTTCCGCTATCAAAATCAATTAGATTTCTGGATTCTTCAATGACCATTTTCATAATAGATGCCGGTTCGCTTACACTCATCACCAATTGGGCTATTGTATTCAAGGCTACATTCTTTTTGACTTCAAAACCAAGTTGATTGACATTTTCTTTTAAGTAAGTGATGTCATATAAAATCAAGACACAGCTTTCTAGTTCTGTAGTATTTAAATAATGAGGTATTAACGCCATTAAAAAGACATATTTTGTTCCTCTTTTATCTCGAATGACGACCTCATTATTTTCTGGCTCGCCTGTTTTATTTGGTTGTATCTGGTCAGAGAGATTAAAATCATTTATTAGAAAACTGATATTTCTGCCGGAGAGATATTCTTCCTTGTAGTCTAACAAACTAGCCAAACTTGCACTTATAAATTGGATTTGTGATTCGTTGTTTAAAAATATTGCATAAGATTTTTCATCGTTTTTTATGATGTTATGGACAAAATTTATTAAATCGTTAGCAAATTTCCTATTATTAAATGATAATTTCTCTTTGTTATAAAAATATAAAATAACTAAGTAAAACAAAGTCCAGAGGAGCATATAAACAGCTAAAATTTTTCTGTTCATTGTTGCCCAAGAGGTTGTAAATACAGAAATATCAGAAATGACTATCAAAGTCCATATTTCATTGTTATCTGTATTTATTTTTTTTGCAGTAAAAATAAATGTCTTGTCGCTGTCTACAAAATTTTCTGCAAAATACATCAATGGGTTTTGAAGAGATATGATAATGATGCTATCTATGGCTGAGGCAGAAATGGAATTGCTAAAACGAGAAATATCGTTTAATGCATTACCTTCTGGACTTAGTATCAAAATATCATAATTGCTACCCCTACTTGTCTCCAGAAAGCTATCGAAATCATTTTCGGAAATTTCCATGGACAAGTATTTTCTTAAAAAAAACTCATACATATCAAAATAATGATAATATGCCTCAAAAAAACCATCTATTACGAGGTCATTTTGTTGAATTGACTTATATTTAAGAAGACTTGGTAACATACCAAGAATAAGTAAATAAATCCCAATAACTAATATATATTTTTTCATGATATTCTATTTCAACACAGCTTGATAAAGGATCATTGTTTCGTTGTAAGTGTAAAGTTGTGTTATCCTAAATTCAAATTTTTTCTTTTGGTTCGATACAGTCATAGTTTCCAATAAGTTCTGAGATTTACTCAAGGAGAGATTTATAAGAGCTTTATAATAATCCATGAACCATGCTTCTGTATTATTGGTGATATTAGTAAAAGACTGAGACACATACAATACTTGATTGTCTCGATCTGTAATAAAGTAAAATCCTCTGAAATCATTTAGTATCAGCTTGTTATACTTATGCTGTTTCTTAAATTGATCTATTGCAAAGGCATGAACCAGTTTTAAATGTTTATCATTAATTTGCATATTTTTTACGATTATTTGAAACCATTTATTCACTTCCGGTTCAAATACCTCAAGTTCTTTTATATTTGGATGCCAGACTTGTTCAAGCTCGAAACCTTTGATAGTATCTATAAATGGACGAGAGATGACTTCATTTCTGCTGTTTTTTACTATATTGATAAATGCTTCATTCACATCAACAATTTTCTCGTTTTGGTCCAAAATAATCAAAGGATTTGTATATTGTTCAAAAATATTTGACCTGAGATATTGTATTTCAGACTGGCTGTGATGATATGTAGAAACTCCGACTATATCTGTAACAGCACAATAATATCCAATCAAACTATTATTATTATCTGTGATAACCTTTTTGGACAACAAACATTCTTTTTTCATACCATTTTTGGTCAGAAAATCGACCTTATTCGTCGATTGAAAATTTATCGCTGAGACATTGATGCTACTTTCATAATTGTCTATCTCATCTGGGTTAAAAAACAAATCTACCAGTTTGATGCCGAGAAGTTCAGATTCATCCTCATAGCCCAATATTTCTACAAATTTTTTGTTGCAGAAATATATATATCCTGTCTCGTCTTCCATGACTAAACCTTCGCCTGTTAAATTAATAAAATAATAAAATTTATCGCTGTAATCAAGATATTTCTTCTCCGATTCTTTTTTCTGTGAGATCAGATAGGAAATCTTTTGTATCAAATGTTGGAAAGGTTTATCGTTGCTTAGTTGGAATACATTCGATTTATTCTTTTCAGAGATGCTTATTTCCATGTATTTAGTTATATTATCAACACTTTTCTCTATCGCAAGTTTATAAAGATACATGAATATGAAAAAGGTCAGAAATGCTATAAATCCTATCAAAAATACATCATAAAAATGCAGCCCTCTTAGCCTTGTTTGATCGACATCAAATACATAGACTATGGTTAAAAAATGCATGTTATTTCTTCTGATAAGAGGGGTAATCACGATTCCCAAGTTTGTCCCGAGATGCTCTTCTATCATTATCGTGGTTTCATTGCCTCGTATATTGCCTTGAACAAGTTCATATATATTTTCATCAGAGATATACTCATCTAATGTATTTCTTGTATAAGAATAGCGAAGAGTTTCATTGGTGTCAAAAACATTCAATCTGACAAGCTGTAGATTTCGGAGAGTTGTATCACTTTCTATCATAGACCTGAAATAATGCCAATTCAAGCTATCTATAGCTTGAAGATTGTTTGCGGTATAGAAGAAGGTATTATTTAAATGAGTATTCTTTTCTTCTGTAAATCCAGAAACGATGGTTCGCCACATTGCCTCTGTTTCCCTTTGGATGATCCTAAATTGATAATATACTAGGATAAATATACAGAGTAAAAATGCAAATACTGCTAATTTGAATACATTATCTGGTGCGAGTTTCATCTTTTCACCTTAAAATCAATAAATCTATAACGCTCAGTAAAGTCTAAAGTAAATCGTTCATAGAGGATGTATATATCCAATGGTTCATAAAATGGCAAGATATATACTTCTTCGTAAAGTAAATCTGATAGCTCTATATATACATCTGCTAATAAAGGATCATATTCATTCATGCTATACAATCTAGACAATAAATACCTCATATATGGATAGTTTGCTTCTGATTGATAAAAATATACATAATTATGTAGAGTTATACTAAAAAAGGCATTTATTGCATGCCGAACTGATGAATACTCCCGTTGAGACCATCCTTGTAAATATAATTGATATTTGCTTTCTCTAACCGTTGTTCCATAATCTACTACTGAATACGGAGATAAATTTACATCGATATTTATTTCTTTTAAACTTTCTTTTATTAAGTTGGCTGCTGAACTTGTCAACCTCCCATCTAAATATGCTAAATTTAATTTAAATCCTGATGATTGTCCAGCTTCTGACATCAGATTTTTGCCATGTCTTACATCATAGTTATAAGGTTCTAAATGAACGGGATAGCCATACAATCTTTGCAAAACTGGTAATACTAAGAGATTGGCTTTTCCTGCGAGTTCGTTTTGAATATAGCCTTTAATATCAATTGAGGAAGCCATTGCCTGTCGAACCCTTCTATCTTTTAAGGGATTATTACTGAAGTTTGTTTGTGATGATGATCCAGAGCTGGAAAATTCACCATCACTAAGATTGAAAAACATTAATAAAATATTATCACTCGGTCTTTCTATGATAGTGATATCAGGCATATAAAAAATATCCTTATACGCTGCTATCGGGACATTCATTAAAAAATCTATTTCTTGTGCAATAAACATTTGATATTGTGTCTCAAAATTTGATTCTATAAATATTTCGACTATATCTGGACTTCGTCTATTTTTGTTAAAATCTCTATGAAATTTATTTTTCGATAAAACTATTTTGTCGTGAATAAATTCATCAAAAACATATTCTCCTGTAGCAATTGGAGGTATGGTAAAGAGATTTTCCATGCTATATTCATGGTCAACTATTTTGTATATCGGCAAAAGCGTCAGATAATGCAACATATTCGTAATTGTATTGAAATGGATATGAAGAAAATTATCGTCATGGATGACAAGAGAATCTATCAATGATTCGGTATTGAGAAAATATCTTTCGGGATGCCACATATTCCTTTCAAGTGATTTTTTCACATCTTCTATCGTCAAAAAAGTCCCATCACTAAATCTAATGTTTTTATTTATATTTAATATCATCAAACCTTCTTGTAAACTCCAGTAATTTGCTATTACTGGTAAATATTGATTATTCTCAAATCTTACTAAGGTTTCATAAATATTTCTATTTATCAAATTCGCATATGCATCCAATGTCAAAGGGTCAAAATTTTTCGGTTTTTCTGTATAAACAGTCCGAAAAACTGTTTCTTTTTGACTGCATCCAATCAGAAAAAGTAAAAATATTGAAAAAATCAAAAACTTTGCTTTCATCTCCCTAAAACCCTATCCTGCAATTTGCAATTTGCAATTTGCAATTTGTAATTTGTAATTTGTAATTTGTAATTTGTAATTTGTAATTTGTAACTCATATCCCATCATCTCAAGCAAAAATCTGTAAAACGAAAATTTTCATTGTATTGAAAAGAAACTCGTTTGTTCGAAACGAATAGTTCTATCGGTTGAAAAAAAGGAATCACATAGACCTCTTCATAAACTAAATCTGCTAGAGTTTCGCTGATATTGATTCGAGCAAGATCATAAAATCGCATAGTGTATAAAGAGTCAAGAAGCGATACTATAGCAGGGTTTGCATAATTCATAATATTATATGTTCCGCGTTTGTCAGTTTGAGGAAAATATAATATATCACCCAATATATCTTCTATAGATGCGTTAGCCCTTGTTTCCTTTTTTACTATCAAGGCAGAAACGCCTTCCATTGAAGATAAGGAGAAAGAGGGCTTTAGACTGGTATTCATACTTATATCTGTTTTTGAAGCTGGATGTGGAACTATTTCCATGACCACATCAATGTTTATGTCTTTCAGGCTTTTTTCTATAAATTCTGCAATTGCATCAGTATACATTGATTCAAATGCTTTGATTCTCATCTCAAATCCGTTTTCGAAACCTGCTTGTTTCAACAAATCTTTACTCAATGATACATCATATTCATAATATTTTGTGTTCAATGGATAACCTTGTATGCTTAAAAAACATGGTATAGACAATAAATTCGCTCTCCCTGCCAATACATTTTGGATAAAGCTCTCTGTATCCAATGAATGGGCTATTGCCCTTCGAACTCTACGATCTCGAAGCGGATTGGCACTTAGATTTTCTTGTCGATTGTTTTCATTAAATAAATTAGTGCTCTCACTATCAAGCATCATCAAAAGCATGCTATTGCTCTCAACTTCTGTTATTACTAAGTCTGGATTTCTAAAGACTTCGTTGTATGAAGAAATCGGGAGCTGAAAAATAAAATCAATCTCATTATTCAATAACATCTGATATTGTTTTTCAATATCGGGCTCATAATATATTTCCACGACATCAAAATAGACACAATGTTTCGAATGATCCCTATGATAAAGATTTTTCCGTAAAACTATTTTTTCTTGGGCTCGTGAATAAAGAAAATATCGACCTGTGGAGAGCGGATATTCACTTATTGTGGTATCATCAAAAAAGGTTATCACTGATGAACTGTATATAGGAACCTTGCTCAACAACTCAAAAACAACATCGATTGTATTGTAATAAAGGTATAATTGATTGTTCTGAACATATAGACTATCTATAAAGGGTTTGTAAATATTTAAAACTGATAAAGGATGATTTAAGGCTCTTTCAAATGATTTATAAATATCATCGGAAATCATCAGAACATTGTTGCTAAATCGGACATTTTCTTTGATATTGACTACCAACAAGCTGTCACCATACCAAATCCAATTGTCAGCAAGTAGAGGAACTGGGTTGCCATTTTCTATATCAAGTAAGGTCTCAAAGACATTTCTCTTGATATGACAAAAATATTCGTCATAGACCTTGATTGGATCAAAATTTTCATTCATATAACTGACTGCAACACGCAAAACTGTCTCCTGCTTTTTACAACTTATCAGCAATAAATTTACTAATAAAATGTAAATCACAAAAAAGCTGCCCTTGCAAATAGCAGCGAAATAAAAATTTGACTTTTTTCCCTTCATCTACCTTTTTTCCTTTTTCTTATTTTCCCGTAGCAGCAATCTCCGATTGCCATAAATCCGTAGCAGCAATCTCCGTGCCACTACTCCCCGCCCGTCGTTGCGAGGTCCCTTCCATGAAACTCCCCCCGAAGCAATCTCCGTGTCACTACCCCCCTCCCCGTCCTTGCGAGGTCACTTCTTGCTATCCCCCCGAAGCAATCTCCGTGTCACTATCCCCTCCCCGTCCTTGCGAGGTCCCTCCCATGAAACTCCTCACGAAGCAATCTCCGTGCCACTATCCCACCAGTCCGTCCTTGCGAGGTCCCTCCCATGAAACTCCCCCCGAAGCAATCTCCGTGCCACTATCCCCTCCCTGTCCTTGCGAGGTCCCTTCTTGCGATCCCCCCTCCCCGTCGTTGCGAGGTCCCTCCCATGAAACTCCCCCCGAAGCAATCTCCGTGCCACTACCCCCAGCCCGTCGTTGCGAGGTCCCTCCCATGAAACTCCCCCCGCAGCAATCTCCGTGTCACTACCCCCCCACATTTATCAAGGGGGGGGATTAAAATCTCAACTTCACCCCATCATCAAAGCCAAGTCTACTACTCTCACTGAATATGCCCATTCATTATCATACCAGCTTTGAATCTTCACCAGGTTATCACGAACCATTGTCAAAGAGGAATCAAATACTGAAGATGCTTCATTGCCAATTATATCAGCAGAAACTATAGGCTCATCAGTATATTCGAGTATACCTTTTAAACTTGTCTCAGCCGCTTTTTTCATGGCATTATTAACTTCTTCTTTAGTTGGGATTTTTTCAACTTCTACAGTCAAATCGACTAATGAACCATCAGGAGTTGGAACTCTGATAGCCATACCATCGAGTTTACCATTAAGATCTGGTATAACAAGACCTATTGCTTTGGCAGCTCCTGTGGAAGTAGGTATCATACTCATTGCTGCGGCTCTCGCTCTTCTGAGGTCTTTATGAGGCAAATCAAGAATATTTTGATCATTGGTATAAGAATGTATAGTGGTCATAAAACCTTTTTTTATACCGAAATTATCATTCAATACCTTTGCTACTGGAGCGAGGCAATTTGTCGTGCAAGAAGCGTTTGAGACGATGATATCTTCTTTTTTCAGTGATTTACAGTTTACCCCTATCACGATTGTGGCATCAACTTTGTCTTTTGCTGGGGCTGAAATTATTACTTTTTTCGCACCCGCTTTGACATGTTTCATTGCCTGCTCACGAGAGGTAAATATTCCTGTTGATTCTATCACGATGTCTATATTTAGTTCTTTCCAAGGCAAATCTTCAGGGTCTTTTGCTGAATAAATTTTCACTTCTTTTCCATCAACTTTTAGGATATTGTCTGCATATTCCACTTTTCCATTAAATTTTTTATGGATGGAATCATATTTCAATAGATGTGCTAATGTGTGAGCATTGGTCAAATCATTTATTGCGACCACCTCAACATCTGCTTTTTCAAAGGCTGCTCGAAAAACCAAACGACCTATACGACCAAAACCATTAATTGCTAGTCTCAGCATAATATATCTCCTTTTTCTCTTTTTTTAGGATTTACCTACGGCTTGTCCATTGCTTTTGACCATCATTATCATTTCCTCTACCGATTTGCCTATTGCATTTTCGGCTTTTACCAGCCATTTACGAGGGTCAAATTTGTTTTTATCCGGGATATAATCTTCATGATTTGTCCCTTCAGGGCAAACTATAGCATATTTTTCTTTTTCCCAAAATGCTTGGACTGCTTCTGCTGCATCCATTTGATATTGGGTGTCTTTGTTTATTTTGACAACGCCATTTTTAATAGCTTCTCTATGCTGTTCCAATGTCAAACCAGAAGCTCCATGCAATACCAAGCCTGTTTCTACTCCATTTTTTATGAGTAATTCGTCTATTTCTTTGACTAAATCAAATCTTAAAACTATTGCTTTACCTTTGCTAACACCATGATTGGTGCCTACTGATGCTGCAAATAGATCTACTTTTGTCTTTGTGACATACTCAAGAGCTTCTTCCGGATGCGTATAAAGCTCATCTTCAGAGATTATTTCATCCTCAGAACCTTTGATATAACCGATTTCGCCTTCTACAAGGATGCCATGTCGGTGGGCTAACTCAACTACTTCTTTAGTGATTCTGATATTTTCTGCTAAATTTTCTTTACTTGCATCGATCATTACGCTACTGACTAATTCATTTTCGATACAAAACTTGATAAACTCAAAATAATTTGGTGTAGCATGGTCGATATGTAAACCGACTCCTGAATTATTTGTCAAGGAGGCGATATTTTTAACCATTGCTGATATTATCTTTGCTCCTCCATAAATATCCTGTGATTCGCCTGCTGCATATTTACACGCTCCTGAACTCATCTGCAATAGTCCATCTGAGTTTTGACGCTCATAACCCCAGACCAATGGTCTGATGATAAAATCAAACGCTACATTCGATGCGATGATGCCATAACGATTTTTTTTCGCTTTTAAGAACACTTCTCTTAATTTTTTGCCATCATAAAACATAATAAAATATCTCCCTTTTTACCCTAACTTTACTTATAAGGTAAAAGTTTAAAATCTATTTATTTTTGTCAACAAAAATAAAAAAAATCGGGTATGCTTTTTTTATTTTTAAATCTTTTTTTTAGAAAAAATAGCTAAAATCTGCGATAATCAATGTAATCTTTGATACCTAAACTCGTCACGGGATGATTAAAAATAACAACTTCGTGGTATTTTTCGAATTTCTTAATTTTATATACCATCTTTAATATATCTCAAATTAACGGTACAAGGTTAACACTAAAAGAGGGAGCCAGAAAAGGCTCCCTCTATTTGTGTGCCCGACATGAACATCAGCTTGATGGTGTAAGTCCATTACAGGCTTGGTAGTAGGAACTGTTAGCTTAAGACAAGGGTGTCCATCGTGAGATGGAATCTGAAGGAAGTCGGCGGCAAAGT
>WRLO01000086.1 GCA_009777575.1 Candidatus Cloacimonadota bacterium | reverse complement strand
TTTGCCGCCGACTTCCTTCAGATTCCATCTCACGATGGACACCCTTGTCTTAAGCTAACAGTTCCTACTACCAAGCCTGTAATGGACTTACACCATCAAGCTGATGTTCATGTCGGGCACACAAAAAGGCAGGGTTTTTTACCCTGCCTAAATGTTTTATGTCAGAATCAAGCAATAAGTGCCAATACATCATCTTTTGAAATGATCAGGTATCTTTTACCATCGATTTCAATTTCTGTTCCGCTATATTTTGCATAGATTACTCTATCTCCGATTTTGATGATTTTTTGAAGTTCTTCATCTGTGCCTACAGCGACTACTACACCAATGTTTGGTTTTTCTTTTGCAGTATCAGGTATAATGATACCTCCGACATTTTTTTCGATTATGTCTTCTTTCAATTCAATGACAACCCTTTTGTCAATAGGTTTTAAGGTCATTCTGTCCTCCATATTTTAGGATAAATATTAATTTATTTACCATTTTTTTTTTTCTATGCTTTTTGTCAAGAGATAAATGAATTTCTTTTATACTAAATGAAAATAATACTAAGTTATTTTTTGGGAAAGTTTTATTTTATTCTCATATTGTATATCATTCTTTTGCAAAAATAAGGTAGCATAATTTATGATTAAGCTCTCACATTCAATTCTTTCACTTCTTCAAATCTACTAAGATGCTCCTTTATTTCTGAGACTACAGTGCATTTATGAACATCTTTTTCAGAGATATTGAGATTGATAGTCAAGATTCCATCTTGATATTCGATTGATTTCACCATATTCAAAGTAACGATGTCATCACCGGCTCCAGAATGAATGATGCTTCTCATTTCTTGCATTACTGTCTTTTCATTAAAAGGTTCTGCTGCTCTTAGACCTTTTTCTATTTGGTATTTTTTTACAGCACTTTTTAGAGCGTCTACTGCCAAAACAGAGCAGTGAATTTTTACACTGGGCAATCCGTCGAGTGACTCCACAATCTGTTTCCAAGTAAAATTGCTTGCTTCTTCGAGTGTTTTTCCCTTTACAAGTTCTGAAGTGATAGATGCAGTAGCAATATTCGATGCGCAACCATAAGATAAAAATTTAATATCCTCAATGGTCAATGTCTCTTCATTTATTTTTAGGTAGTAAGTTACCTGGTCACCACAAGCGGGGCTTCCTTCTGTTGCTTCTACATCAGCATTCGTTATTTTCCCTATATTTCTGGGGTTCATAAAATGATCTAGGACTTTTTCTGAATAATCCATAATTTACTCCTTGTTAATTTACATTTTTATTTCATAAATATATAAATCATAAATTGTAATTTGCTACATATTTATTTTTCTGAATAAAAATAATTATATTATTTTATTGTAAGTTATGATTTATATAATTATATAGATGTTATCTTCCTTAACTTACCTACTACTTCTACAAATTTTACTATTGTATAGTCTATCTCAGCTTGGGTAGTCAGTCTGGAGAGTGTAAATTTCATCGAACCATGAGACTGAACAAAATTTCTACCTGTAGCCATCATTATGTAATTTGGTTGAAGACCTTGTGATGAGCAGGCGCTTCCTGTAGCGACATTTATCCCAAACATATCCAGCATCATCATCATACCTTCACCTTCGACATTTTCTATCGAAATATTTAAATTGTGGCAGATACGATTTTCACCCCAAGCTCCATTGACTAGGACTTTACCTAGTTTTTCTTCAATTCCTTGTAATAAACGATTTTGGAGACTTCTCATATAGTCTATATGTCCCTGTAAATCATTGAATTGAAGCTCTATTGCTTTAGCCATACCTGCAAGAGCTGCCAATGATATACCACCTGTATCAAGGTTGTCGATACGAACTATTCCATGTTTTGTTTGAGCAATTTTAGTTCCTTTTTTAACAAACAAAGCACCTGCACCTTGCGGTCCATTGATTTTATGGGCAGAAAAGCTAAGAATATCTACATCAAGCTCTTTTACATCGATTGGCATGCGTCCGTAAGCATGTCCAGCGTCTACGAAGAGTGCAATGTTTGAATTGGATGAACCAGTCATCTCGACCCCCGTTTTCGAAGGGTGGCAATTAATGATTTCTTTTATCTTTTTAATAGACTGGATAGTTCCAAGAACATGGTTTGCGAGTGTAGTCATTACGAGTATTGTTTCTTTTCTGAGAGAGCTTTTTAGCTTTTCTAAGTCTATATATCCATCCCAATCTGCACCAAGATAAGTAACATCGAAACCGTTTTCTTCAAAAAAAGCAGCATTGGTCAAAATATCAGGATAATCAATTTGTGAACAAATTATATGATTTCCTTTATGCGCATTTGCCATGATATAACCTTTTATACCGATGTTATTAGCAGAAGTGCCACCACTGGTCAAATGAATTTCTGATTCATCAGCATTCAGAGATTTTGCTACTATTTGCTTGCATTCTTGAATACATTTTTTACTATTTGACCCAGTGCTGACAAAATTGCTTGGTAAAAAATATTTTTCTGTCAAAAAAGGCATCATTGCTTCTATCACAAGTGGATCAGGTTTTGTAGTCATACAATTATCTAGATGAACTCTTTCCATATTTTCTCCTTTTGATAAAATATTTGATTAATTGTCGATTTTAAATCTCCTCAATAATTCCTGCAAGAGTTATTTTTTCATAATATTCTTCGATATAAACATTTATCTTTTTCCAAATTATATGAAATCTACAAGATTCACCGAGACAGTATTCTGCATCTTTTGTTTGAAGACATTTGTGGATAGTAGGGTCTTTGTCCACAGCCCTCAATATATCCAAAAGGGTAATTTCTTCAGCAGGTCTCTTAAGTCTATAGCCACCTTTTGAACCTGCTACACTATATACAATACCACTATTCTTTAAGTCTCTAAACAAATGTTCAAGATATTTAAAGGGCAACTTGTGCTCTTTAGATAAAACCTTCAAAGAAATAGGGTTTTCTGAGAAACATAGCTCACATAAAGCCCTGACAGAATACTCTGTGCGAGTTGTAATCTGCATAATTTCCTCCTCAATACTTTGTTATTTAAAACATATAGACCAAGTAGGACATGAGGCTCATTTTGTCAAGCATTTTTTAAAAATCAATTTATATATATTAAAATTATTGTTTTAAAACATATTGACAAAAACGCTAAAAAAAATAATATGGTCCACATGAGGTATAAATTATGATAATAGATTCTTTTTCCAAAAGAAAAACACAGATAGTGTTGATAAAAGCGTTGATATTAAGTATTTTTGTTAGCTTATTACTGAGCGGTTGTGTAAAACGAAACTCAGCAGATTCTGATGGAAAACTGAGAATTGTGACAACTACTACGATGTTATATGATTTAGTATCATGCATCGGAGGTGATTTAGTAAATGTTACAGCACTAATGGGGCCTGGTATAGACCCACATCTTTATCAAGCAAGTGCTGGTGATGTTCGTAGGATGCAAAATGCAGACATCATAGTTTACAATGGGTTACATCTTGAGGGTAAAATGGGAGACATTTTTGGGTCATTAGCGAGAACAGGTCGTAAAATAATCTGTGCTGAGGATGGGCTAGACTATTCTTTATTGCTTTCTGATGAAACGAATCCTAATATTCATGACCCGCATATTTGGTTTAATGTGTCTTTGTGGCAGGCTGTAGCAAGACATGTATCGAAAAGACTAATGGAAATTGATCCCGAAAATGAAGAAACCTACATTGAAAATCTTGATAATT
This sequence comes from Candidatus Cloacimonadota bacterium, assembly GCA_009777575.1. Taxonomy (GTDB): domain Bacteria; phylum Cloacimonadota; class Cloacimonadia; order Cloacimonadales; family WRIO01; genus WRLO01. Next base: position 10,026 of record WRLO01000086.1, on the reverse strand, counting down.
ATCTGAAAGATTTGGATGAATTAATAGTTTATATCCACAATAGAATCGAAGAAGTCGCTCACAGGCAACGTGTTTTAGTGACTGCTCATGATGCTTTTCGATATTTTGGAAGAGAATATGGTTTCGAAGTTTTGGGATTGCAAGGGATCAGCACAGACGCAGAAGCAGGCACAGCCGATGTGAGCAATCTAGCTGCTTATATTGCAGAAAACCAAATAAAAGCAATTTTTATTGAGTCTTCAGTTCCTGCGAGAAATATTGAAGCACTCCAAGCAGCAGTGATTGCAAGAGGTTTCAATGTGCATATTGGTGGTGAGCTTTATTCCGATTCGTTAGGAGACAGCTCATCTGGACACGACACCTATATACTTACATTCAAAGCCAATATAGACACTATTGTTGATGCCTTGAAATAAAATATGTATTAACAATCTCTGATTGGCTGACATGTCTATTTGTGAGATTATCAATGAAATAAAGAGAGGAATTAGATGGCAGAAGAAACTTGTGCACTCGAAATACATGATTTGACCGTAGCTTATGGAACAAAACCTGTTTTATGGGATATAGACCTTTGTATACCTAAGGGGAAACTTGTGGCTATCATTGGACCAAATGGAGCAGGCAAAACAACCCTGATAAAATCAATGGTAGGTCTAATAAAACCCGTATCTGGCGGAGTCCATTTTCAGATAATTGAAGTAAAAAAAGGTAAATTTAGAAATAAAATTGCTTATGTTCCCCAGAGTGGCAGTGTAGACTGGGACTTCCCTGCTACAGTGCTTGATGTAGTAATGATGGGACGATATGGTCATCTCGGTTGGTTCAAAACACCGGGGCGAAATGAAAAAAACATGGCATTAGAAACACTGGACAAAGTAGGCATGCGAGAGTATGCAAATCGACAAATCAGTCAATTGTCTGGGGGGCAACAGCAGAGGGTATTTCTCGCTAGAGCCTTGATACAAGATGCTGAAATATATTTTATGGACGAACCTTTCAAAGGGGTTGATGCTCAAACAGAAAAATCTATTGTCGAATTGCTTAAAAATTTAAAAACTGAAGGCAAAACAGTTATTGTTGTTCATCATGATTTACAAACAGTGACCAGCTATTTCGATTGGGCTATATTGATAAATTTAAGAATTATCGCCAATGGTTCAGTGGAAGAAGTATTCAATGAACAAAATTTAAACCTTACATATGGAAACCGTGAGCATTTAAAGCAAGAGGCAAACTGATGGAAACTCTTATTTTGCTACTCACCGATTATACATTTCAAACAGTGGCTATGGGCTCGGCTTTACTTGGTATCATCAGCGGGGTATTGGGAAGTTTTGCAGTGCTTCGTAGACAAAGTCTTCTCGGAGATGGGGTATCGCATGCTGCTTTACCCGGCGTTGTGATAGCCTTTTTGTTGACAGGTAGTAAAGATACAGAGATACTCCTACTAGGAGCTTTACTGACAGGGCTATCAGCTACTTTAATCATCATGAGCATAGTTCGGTATTCACGGATAAAGTTTGATAGTGCTTTAGCACTGATAATGTCAGTATTTTTTGGATTGGGTCTTGTTTTACTTACCTATACTCAAAGAATGCCAAATGCTCATCAAGCAGGCTTAAAAAGATTTATTTATGGGCAGGCATCTACTCTCTTACAACGCGATGTAGTGATGATGGCAGTTTGCGGGATTGTTCTTTTAACTGTAGTTGTTCTATTTTGGAAAGAGTTTAAACTTTATTCATTCAATCCAGAATTTGCTGAAACAATAGGTTTTAGTGGGAAAATCTTGAACATTATTTTATCCTTACTTGTCGTTCTCGCTATTATTATCGGATTACAAACTGTAGGAGTAGTTTTGATGAGTGCTATGCTCATAGCTCCAGCTGTTGCAGCCAGACAATGGTCAAATCGTTTGTGGCTTATGGTGGTGTTGGCAGCTGTATTTGGAGCTGTTTCAGGCGTGGTCGGCACTCTTTTTAGTTCTGCTTTTGTCAAGCTACCAACAGGTCCAGTAATAGTGGTTTGTATCACAACAATAACAATTTTTAGTCTCCTTTTCGCACCTAATAGAGGTATCTTACACCGTATTTATCTGAGAAGAAAAAATCGTGTTCAATTTAAACTAAATGGAGGTGCTAATCTATGAATGCTGATTTTGAAATACAATTAATTGCGGTGCTGGTTTCTGTGGCTTGTGCATTACCCGGAGTTTTTCTTGTTTTACGAAAAATGTCCATGATGTCTGATTCCATAACACACACGATATTATTAGGAATTGTTCTTGCTTTTTTCATGACCCATGATTTAAATTCTCCGTATCTTATAATAGGAGCTGCCTTGATGGGTGTGATAACAGTATGGCTGACAGAAACATTGACCAAAACTCGCCTTTTATCCGAAGATTCTGCAATAGGAGTAGTATTCCCCTTGCTTTTTTCTATAGCTATCATCTTGATAACTCGATATGCTGGTTCTGTTCATCTTGACACCGATTCTGTTCTTTTAGGTGAACTTGCTTTTGCTCCTTTTGACAGGATGATACTTTTTGGCAGAGACATTGGTGCTAAAGCTATATATACATCAGGAATATTGTTGGTTTTGAACATAACTTTGATTTCAATCTTTTTTAAAGAACTAAAAATAGCATCTTTTGATCCACTATTAGCAGCGGTTCTCGGATTTTCGCCTGTTATCCTCCATTATGGTCTTATGACCTTAGTATCATTGACAGCAGTAGGAGCTTTTGAAGCAGTAGGTTCTGTCCTCGTGGTTGCCTTTATGATAGGACCACCTGTGACAGCATATCTTCTCACAGACAGCTTAAAAACTATGCTCTTCCTGAGTGCTATTTTTGGTGCATTAAGTGGTATACTTGGTTATCACATTGCATATTTACTTGATGTTTCTATAGCAGGGAGTATGGCAGTCATGACAGGTATAATCTTTGCTATGATATTTATTTTCTCATCAAAAAGAGGACTGATTGGAGTTCTTATTAGAAAAAATCGCAATCGTAAAGAATACGCTCAAACAACCTTACTTCTCCATGTTTGCAATCACCAAAATGGACCAAACGCCAGAGAAGAAAATGGTATCAACTCAATAGCTGAACATCTACATTGGGAACAGAATAAACTTGAAAAAACTATATATTATCTGCTACGCAGTGAAAATATTAGACTCGAAAATGGTTTGATCGTAGCAACACCGTTAGGGATAAAAAAAGTCGAAAATGAAAAAATTAAACTTTTTGGAAATTGAAAGCGTCTGTAACTATTAATTTATTTCCTTTAATAATAAATCAGTTATTTTTATATTTTGCGACTTTTTTCTGATAAAACAAAACAAACCATATCACCAAAATAACACCTTTAAATATACTTGAACCGCTGATACTCCACCAGATTCCATTCAAACCTATAATTCCAGACAGGATGATTGCTGTAGGTATTCTTAAAATGTTGAATGTGATTCCTACAATTGAAGGTGGCATTGATTTGCCAAGACCATTAAATGCTCCTTGGGTCATTATTTCAATACACATAAATAATTGTGAATAAGCAAGTATTTTCAAATAAACTATTCCTTGGTGAATAGTATCTGCTTCTTTAACAAATATACTGAACAAAAATTCAGGAAAAATATATAATAATAAACTCACAAAAATACCTATACCACTCATAATTGAAAATGCTGTCAAATATCCTTCCCAGACCCTTTTATTTAAACCTGCACCATAGTTTTGACCGACAAAAGCACTCAATGCTGTGGAAAATCCACCTGCTGTCATCCATGCTAACGCTTCTATCTGTGAGCCTATTCTTTGAACTGCTATTGGGATTGGTCCCCATTGGCTGATAATTCTGGCTATCAATATTGCTATAATAGCAAATAATGCACTTTGGATTGAGGGAGGAAAACCAATTTTCATGATTTTAAGATAGTATTCTTTGCTGATATTGAAAAAACATTTTACGCCTTTGATAAAATCAAAATTCTTTTTTATGCTTAATACAAACTGCGTTGTTACCAAAATCTGTGCTATGACGGTCGCTATTGCCGCACCCTGCACTCCCATCTTGGGAAATGGACCTATGCCGAAAATCAACAAAGGATCTAAAACCATATTGCACAAAAGACCTGTAGACATTATATAAAAAGGTAGTTTTGTCTTCCCTAATCCATTGTATATCGCTGAAAAGGTTGGATGCGTAAAGGTCAAAACCATACCAAATGAGATGATTCGTAAATATGAAATTGCATTTGAGGTCGGATTATATGAATTTACATCCGTTCCGAGATTGAAAAAATTTATCAGACTTGGCGCAAAGATAAATATTAATGAAGCATAAATCGAGGTAAGTAAAACTGCCAATCCCAATCCATTTATCATATAATTTTTTACTGACTCTTGATCATTTCGCCCTGCTGCTTGAGCTATACAGACTTCTGTCCCTATCTTTGCCATAAAGGCTATAGACATGCCTAACCATCCAAAAAAGCCGGCAGAGCCTATTGCGGCAACTGCTCCGCTTCCTAGTCGTCCCACCCAAAACATATCGGTTAATTGATAAGCCATCTGGATGAAACTTGTAAACATGATTGGTAATGACACTTTCGTCAATTTCAGAGCTATATTGCCTGTTGTCAAATCGATTTTATATTTCATCTTTTTTTTTCGAGTTGTCTTAAAATACGAGCAACCTTTTCAGTCTCCCACTATATTTTTTTTCTTTTTCCTACAATCCCAATAATTTCACCCATTCAACTGCCAGTCCACCTGTTGATGTCTCTCTATATTGAGATTGTAAATCCTTTCCAGTCCTATTCATGGTTGCGACTACTGTATCAAAAGGTATTCGGTGTTTACCATCAGAAAGTAATGCGTATGATGCACATTCCATTGCTCTCGCTGCTGCTACTGCATTTCTTTCTATACATGGAATCTGGACATAACCATCTATAGGGTCACATGTAAGCCCTAAATGATGCTCTAAGCCCATTTCGGCTGCATATTCAATTTGGGCTGGAGTGCCTCCAAGCAATTGATTTGCTGCTGCAGCAGCCATAGAACATGCAGCTCCTATTTCGCCTTGACAACCTACTTCGGCTCCTGATATAGAGGCGTTTGTTTTGATAAAATTTCCAATAACTCCTGCTGTCGCAAGTGCATTTAGGACTTTTTTATCAGAAAAATTGTTTTGTTCTTGTAAATAATACAATACTGCTGGTATTACTCCTGAAGAACCACAAGTAGGGGCAGTAACAACCTTATTTCCAGATGCATTTTCTTCTGAAACTGCCAAAGCAAATGAAAATACTATTCCCATTTGTCCTAGGACTGTTTGCATATTTTTTGCTCTTACATTGTAAATTGAGGCTTTTCGTGCTAATTTAAGTGTCCCTGGTAATACGCCTTCATTTTCAAGACCATTTGATATTGATTCTTTCATTGCTTCCCATATTTCAGCTAAAAAATTCCAAATTTCTTTCCCCTCACTGAGTTCGACATATTCCCAAAAAGTCCTGCCTTCTACATCGCACCATTTCAATAATTCGTTCATAGTCTTAAAAGAATAAGGTGAAGAAAGAGGAAAAATGTTTTCCATTTCGTCAGTAATTTTCCCACCTCCAACACTATAAACACGCCAATTGCCCATTACCTCTTCTTTTTCATCCAATGCTTCGAACTCTAAACCGTTTGGGTGAAAAGGTAAAAAAATCATTGGTTTCCAAATAATTTCTGTTTCTTTGGGTAATAATGTTTTTATTATTATTTCATCTGTAAAATGACCTTTCCCAGTAGCAGCCAAACTGCCATATAAAGTAACTCGAAACTTATATGCACTGGGATTTTTTTCATTAAACAAAAAAGCTGCTTTTTGTGGTCCCATGGTGTGACTACTAGAGGGGCCAAAGCCAATTCTAAATAATTCCTTTATACTTTCCATACAATCATTCCTGAAATATTATTCTTGTATTACAAATCGTCTATAACTACATTCCGTAAAGTCAATCGTATCGATTGATATTTTACAATTTTATATTAGCTTTTGTTAGAGGATAATAAATAACTTTTCCTTAAAGATTTCTCAAAGAGATTATCTTTTAATCTATGTCGGTTTCCGATTTGATGCTTAAACACTAGGACAATGATGGTTATTTTATTAAATCTTTTATATTTTGATAAATCTTTTCAGCTGTCAGTCCAATGATATCCCTTAATTCCTCAATTTTACCGTGCTCGATAAAATAATCAGGAACTCCAAAAGGCAATGTTTTGCATTCTGAGAGGCTATGATCGAGAGCCAATCTTGAAGCAAAGCCACCAATTTCAGCATTTTCTTCAATGACAATGTGATATTTACACTCTTTGTAAACCTTGTCATAGATTTCTTTATTATAAGGTTTTAAGAATATTGGATTCAATAATAAAATGTTTTCATTAGAATATTGATTTACCTGTCCTACCTCAACAAACTCTCTCAAAATCATTTCATATAATTTATTGGCTGTTTCAAAAGAATGACCTACACCTGTGATAGCTATTGTATATTCTTTGTTTTCTATGGGTGTTTGCTTTAAATCATTACAAGCAATCCCTCTCGGATAGCGTATAGCCACCGGTCCGTCTTTATATTCGATAGACCAGTCTAGAGCTTCTTGTAATTCTTTATCAGTAGCAGGTGCTATGATTGTCAGATTGGGTATAAACTGTAAAAAGGATAAATCAAAAACACCATGATGAGTAAATCCATCTTCGCCTACTACACCTGCTCTATCTATGCAAAAAACTACAGGTAATTTTTGTAATGCTACATCATGTATGACTTGATCCAATGCTCTTTGCATAAAACTCGAATATATTGCTACAAAGGGTCGTAAACCCTTTATTGCCATACCTGCAGCAAGGGTTACAGCATGTTGCTCGGCTATCCCCACATCAAAAAATTTAGTTTTATATTTTTCAGAAAACACTTTCAATCCTGTCCCATCGCCCATTGCTGCTGTTATAGCTACAATATCTTTATTTTTTTCTGCCATCTCACATAGCTTATCTCCAAAGACTTGAGACCAGCTTTTTCCCACAAAAGAATCAGTTTTTCCTGTTTCCTGATTGTAAGGACCAACTCCATGATATTTTGTAGAATCTGTCTCTGAATGGCTATATCCTCTACCTTTTTGGGTAATTAAATGGATTAATATTGGACCTACGATATTATCTTTGGCTTTCATAAAAATTCTGCATAAACGCGGAATATCATGTCCATCGATAGGACCTACATACTTAAATCCAAGGTCTTCAAAGATAATATTGGGAACAATGATATTCATCAAACTTTCTTCAATCTTTTGAGCCCCGTAAATAAAGGTTCTTCTTACTTTATCAGGCAATGATTGAGACAAATCCCAGACCTGTTTTTTCATAGAATTATAGGATTTACTGACTAATACATTGGTCATATAGTTTTGCAAAGCACCTACATTTTGAGAGATAGACATCTCATTATCATTGAGAATCACTATTATGTTTTTTTGCATATGCCCCGCATTGTTCAGAGCTTCAAAAGCCATACCACCAGTCAAAGCTCCATCTCCGATTACAGCTATGGAATTTCCTTTTAGAGATTTTTGTTCTTTCGCTATGGCAATTCCTAAAGTTGCTGATATTGATGTGCTTGCATGCCCAACTGTAAATGAATCATATTTACTTTCAAAGATATTGTTAAAACCGCTGATACCACCCAAAGTTCTTAATGTGTCAAAGCTTTCATTTCGACCTGTCAATATTTTGTAAGCATAAGCTTGGTGACCTACATCAAATACTATATTATCATGCAAAGGATTGAATACTTTTAGTAAAGCTATGATAAAATCAGTTGCACCTAAACTGGGAGCTACATGACCTCCATTTTTGGATGTAATTTCGATTATCCTTTGTCTAACATCCTCGGCAAGCTCTGTTAATTCCTGAAAACAGAGCTTTTTAACATCCTCGGGTCCTTTTATTTTTTCAAGCATAGTCTCACTCCTTGTCATGAATTATCAACTTGCCGGATTGATTGATTTCTGTTTGTGAATTGAAAATAGAATTCATTATCCAATTTAATATTTTCTCAACTCCAACTTTTTTTAAAGAAGAAAATTCCGTGATATTGGAAATATCAGTTTCGGACATAGTTAAGCCAAACTCTTTTTTAAATCTTCGCAATTTGCCTTCTATTGTATTTTTTGCTATCTTATCACATTTGGTTGCCGCTAAAATAAAATTCACTTTCAATTCCTGTAACATTTTAATCATCACTATATCTTTGGGATCTGGCTCATGTCTGATATCTACTAAAACTATAGCTCCTGACAATTGTTTCCTCTTTTGAAAAAAAGTATTAATCATTTTTTGCCATTGGTCTCTCTCTGTCTTGCTGACTCTTGCATAACCATAACCAGGTAAGTCTACAAGTCCAAAATAGCCATGATTTTGATATTCGGGAGACTGAGTCTGTAAATTTGGGGACTTGGGTTCTTTTTTTATTTCGTCTCCAAAAGCTTTAGAAGGAGAGTTTGTATCAATTTTATATTTAATCTCAAAAAAATTTATCAATCTTGTTTTCCCCGGTTTATTTGCAATTTTTGCTAGCAATTTCCTATTTGTGATAGTATTTATCATAGAAGATTTTCCAACATTTGACCTTCCTACAAAGGCAAAATCTTTCCAGATAGTATCTGGATATCCTTTTGGCTCAACTGCGCTAGTAAGATATTTGGATTCAATGATTTTTACCATTATTTTTCTTTGTTCTCCGTAATCCTTCACAAATAGGCTATGTTTATGATTCAGTATAAATTACTGATGTAAAGTCAGATTCCCATACTTCGACTTCGTTCACTAAAATATCTTCGTTTTCCAAACATTTTTGAAGTTCGGTATAAATCACACGAGCTATGTTCTCTGAAGTTGGATTTTGCTCTTCAAACCAGCTTAATTCGTTTAAATACGAATGGTCAAATTTTTCTATCAAATTGTTCAAATGCTCTTTAACAATCTTGAAATCTATTGCCATTCCTAAGTCATCTGTTTTTTTTGTTACTAACTGAACCCTTATTTTCCAATTGTGTCCGTGTAGTTTTTTGCAAATTCCCGGATAATTATTTAATAGATGAGCTCCAGAAAAAGCTGAAATCACATTTATTTTATACATTTAAAGACTCACTTTAGGATATTTTTTTCTTTGCAAAACAAATTATTTTTAAAAAGGTTTTATGTCAATCGTTATTTTGAATTGAATTTTTGAAGCTCAAAATTTATATTATTTTACATTTCTTATGTATGACCTTACAGATAAGGTAGTTATGATGATTAAAACACGAATATTCTTTTTTGAAATATTACATTTTTTTAGTTTTTATCATTTTTTTTTCTTGATTTTCAAAAAATCCTTGTCAATTATGATAAAAAAAAAAAACTTGCACAAGATGGTAAATATTTTATCTTTTGAGTAGTAAAATTAGTAAAAAATGATTTATCACAAATGATTATTTCAAGGAGAAGATGGTATGAATATCTTCGTTGGTAATGTGTCAAGAAATGTTTCTGACACTGATTTGCGCAGTGCTTTCGAGCAGTACGGAACAGTCCAATCAGCAGTTATTTTATTAGACCGTGACACTGGTGAATCTAGAGGTTTCGGTTTTGTTGAAATGGCAGATGATGAAGAGGCAAAAAATGCAATTCAAAATCTTGATGGTTTTGAAATGAATGGCAGAAAGTTAAATGTAAACGAGGCTCGTCCTCGCGAAGAAAGACCACGACAAGGTGGCTTTCAAAAAAGAAGATTTAACAGATAACTAAACATATATTTTTTTGTGTGTTTATAAGGTCAGGTTATTCCTGACCTTTTTTGTGTGCCCGACATGAACATCAGCTTGATGGTGTAAGTCCATTACAGGCTTGGTAGTAGGAACTGTTAGCTTAAGACAAGGGTGTCCATCGTGAGATGGAATCTGAAGGAAGTCGGCGGC
>WRLO01000085.1 GCA_009777575.1 Candidatus Cloacimonadota bacterium | reverse complement strand
GGGGGGGGGGGGGGCGGGGGGCGGGGGGGGGGGGGGGGGGGCGGGGGGGGGGGGGGGGGGGGCAAACATGCTATTATTTAAAGCGTAGAGTGGCAATGGTGAGGCTGTTTTCAAAAAACAATGCAAAAAAGACTCTTTTTCAGCAAGGTCTCTTAAATGTGCCTTTTTGAGCGTTTTAGAAGGTATTCCAAAATCTGCTTTCTGTTCAGTATTCATTTTTTTCAAAATAAAATTCACTCCAAATACAACTTCAATTTTCAGTTCAGTGTCATTTTTTTTAAGCCTGTTTTTTTTGCAAGCAAAAAATGAAAATAGTTATAAAAATATTTTTTTTTGATTGAGAAAATATTGATAAAAAATCAAATGAAAAGCTTAAAAATCAAATATACACACAAAAAATACCATCTTCATCTTCAGAATAAAAATCTTTTGTTCTATTTTTATTTGAGATGAGCATATAACCTTCTTGGACCGACTCTGCTTGCATATAGTCTTTGAGTTGAATAATGCCTGCTTTATGGTATTCATCACCTCTCCAGATTTTCATTTCTACCACAAATTTTTGTTTTTTAAAGAGGACAATGAGGTCTAGTCTTTTCTCTGCACCTGTCTGGACTTCTTTGAAACAAAAACCTATGCCATTGAGGATAGGTTTTAAAAAGACCATAAAGAGCATACGAAGTTCATTTTCAAGAAATTTGTCTGATTTTAGATAATCATGACTATTGTATTTTTCTTTGATAGTCTCTTGAAATTTAAGCATGACCATTCTGAAGTCGAGATTTCCGTCTAAACCAATATAAGCCTCTCTAACTTTACCTAAAACATCACCATTTTTTCTTGATAATACTGATGTGTAGTAGTTTGTGAGTCTTTCCTCAAAGATTTTGTTGTGCATTCTGATTTTACCATCTTCATTTTCTCTTATCATTCCATAAAGTTTAGCAAAATTTATATAAGGGTCAAGTAAATCGAAGTCGATATCTTCATACCCTACTAAGATAGTTTTTATGAGTTCAAAGAGTATTGGATTGTCTTCGAGGTTTTTAGCGAGGCTTTCAAATAGTGTATTTATCTCAGTGAGTAGTTTACTCACTGCCCATTCAATATCAACAACATCCCAGTTTTTATTCTCCCGCTTTGGTAATAATTCTTCATCAACCATTTTACAAAGTTTACTAACAAGAAAGGGATAGCCATTTGTCCAAAAATGTATTTTCTCAGAAACAGCTTTTATATCCATTTTCCGACCCGTTGTTTCAACATAATCTAGAAGCATCGACTCAATTTCAAGCGGTGAAAAACTCATATCCCCTGTGAATTCTACTGCAATGTTCCAGGGGCTATTATATTTTTTTTCAGATTCTGGTCTGATTTGAAGTTTCAAGGATTTTATATCATAAAGACCAGCAAGGATTACACTATGAAAAGTAATATCGCATCCTTCGCGAGCTGCAAGATATTTTTCTCTCAATAACCCTAAAAATGAGATAAAAATCTGATTGTCTCTTGATTTATCGACTTCGTCAATGATTAAAATTATCTTTTTATCGATGCTGGACATAATTTCCGTGATAGCAAGCGATAAAGTCTTAAATCCTTTGATTTTATCTATCCTATCATTAAATAAATCACTGTATCCATTTTTTTTTATTTGGAAATCTCTAGCGAGCAAATCAAAGAAAGACTGACAAAATTCCTCTTCATTGCTAAACATCAAATCACCAACACCCTCAAAGCTGAGCCTTGTAGCGACATATTCATCAGAATCTGCGAGTAGTCTTCTTAAGGCTGCTAATGTCGTAGTTTTTCCGTATTGCCTTGGCCGATTGATGACAATGTACTTTTTCATTTTTATTAAAGCCATGACTTGCTCTAGTTTGTCACTGATGTTAACCATGAAATTTTCTTCTGGGATACAAGTTCCAGTTATGTGAAATGTTTTCATACTTTCACTCCTTAAAAACCATTATTTTTAAGTAGTTATTTTTGTCAAATAATATTTTATGGTTTCAATGGATGCTCTGAATGACAAGGAAAATCAAATATTCGACAGCCTATATCGAGATGATAAAATACAAAACTCCACTTATCTGTTACCTCAGAAATGATTTTTGAAAGCGGTGTTCCTGCTCCATGTCCAGCATTTGTTTCTATTCTTATCAAGATTGGGTTAATTCCATTATCTTTATTTAGTTCTTGCAATGTAGCGGTAAATTTAAAGGAGTGAGCTGGGACAACGCGATCATCGTGGTCAGCAGTTGTGATTAGAGTTGCTGGATAGGATACATCTTTTTTTATGTTGTGTAGCGGAGAATATTTTATAAGATATTCAAAATCTTTTTCATTGTCACTACTTCCATATTCGACGACCCAAGCATAACCTATAGTAAATTTGTGATAACGAAGCATGTCCAAAACACCTACATCAGGCAAGGCTACTCTAAATAAGTCTGGTCGTTGTGTCATCACAGCACCAACTAAAAGTCCGCCGTTGGAACTACCAACAATTACGAATTTTTCTGAGGAAGTATAGTTTTCAAGTATTAAATATTCTGCTGCTGCAATAAAATCATCAAATACATTTTGCTTTTTTTCCAGCATCCCAGCTTTATGCCAATCTTCTCCATATTCTCCACCACCACGAATACTTGGTTCAGCGTAAATTCCTCCATTTTCAAGAAAAATCATCATTGAGTTACTAAAATATGGAGAAGAACTCGCGTTGAACCCACCATATCCATATAAATATGTCGGATTTTTACCATTCAAAACTATCGCTTTTTTATGGACGATAAACATTGGAATGCTTGTCAGATCTTTACTTTTGTAAAAAACTTGTTTAATTTCATAGTCATCAGGATTAAATCTCAATTCTGGCTTGCGAAATAAAGCAAACTCGCCACTTTCAATATCATATCGATAAATTGTAGCAGGGGTAGTAAAACTCATAAAAGAGTAAAACAATGTTTTATCCTCACGCTTTCCATTTAAACCATAAGCACTTCCTAAGGCAGGTAAAGGTATTTCTTTTTCAAGTTTTCCGTTATAGTTATATTGTAAAATTTTTGTGCTGACATCCTTTAAATAAAAAGCAAATAGCTTTCCACCACCTGTAGATATGTTTCCAAGTGGGTGATCTCTTTCGGGGATGATGTCTTTCCATTTTTGCTGATAATCCGGATTTACTGATACTGATATTAAACGATTGTTAGGAGCGTCTTTGTCTGTCAAAATGAGAAAATTATCGTTGTAGTGGTCGATCACATAACTATTGTAATCAAAACCTTGTATAATGGGAATGAAATTTTGTTTATATTCAGTGATTTCTGTGGCTGGATGATAATATAATTCATTTCCTGATGTGCCTTTAAATACCGATAGAATCAAATATTTTTCATCCTCAGTTACAGAAATACAAAAGTCTAAATGAGGGTTTTCTTTATCTTCATAGAACAAAATATCTTCTTCTTGAGGAGAGCCTAATTTATGAAAATAAATTTTCATAAACTGATTTTGACCTGATAATTTTTCGTTTTCTTTCAATTCATCAAAACGACTGTAATAAAAACCTTTACCATACCATGATATACCAAAAAATTTTACCCATTTTATGTGATCTTTTAATACTTCTTCTGTCTCTGTATCTTTCACAAATATCTCAGTCCAATCTGACCCAGACCTATTTATCGAATAAGCCATATATCGATTGTCGTTTGAAAAATATATATCACTCAGGGCTACAGTCCCATCTTCTGAGAGCGTATTAGGGTCTAAAAATATTTCAGGATTTCCAGCAAGACCGAAAGTTCTATATAAAATAGATTGGTCTTGTAAGCCATCATTTTTGAAATAATAGAAATACTCTCCATTTTTTGAAGGCGAGGAATAGCGTTCATAATTCCATATCTCAGTGAGCCTTTCTCGGATTTTTTCTCTGAAAGGTATCTGAGATAAAAAATCTTCTGTTATTTCGTTTTGTGATTTTACCCATTTTTCAGTCTCCGATGATTGATCTTCTTCCAGCCATCTAAAAGGGTCTTTTACCTTCGTTCCGAAATAATCATCTACCACATCAATCTTTGTAGTATCGGGATATGGTTTGAGTTTTAACATTATTTTCATCTTTATACTCCTAATTTCTCAAGACTATACTGACCAATTTTCCACCCACCACAATGATTTTTTCTACAATCTTTCCTTCAATTGTCTTTTTGACATTTTCTATTTCGAGAGCGGCTTTTTTAATCTCTTCCTCGCTGATATTAACATCAATTTCGAGCCTTCCACGAACTTTTCCGTTGATTTGAACCACATATACTATTTTATCTAAAACGAGAAATTCTGGGTTATAATCAAAAACGCCTGATTGGAAAATGAAGTTTTCTTTTTCACTACACGAACCATAAAACATAGACCAAATCTCTTCTGATAGATGAGGTGAATACAGATATAGGAGTTTGGGTATAGTCAGAGCAGCTTCAGCGTAGTAGTATTTTTCTATATCAGACAAATCAGCATAGTTTTTTATAGCATTTAGATTGTTGAAATGTTCCATGATTGAGGCAATATTTGTATTAAATTGCATTCTTCCCTGAAAGTCTTCAAGATTTCTTTTTATAGTGTTGTGGGTGCTGTATCTGAGCTTTTTGATTTCAGTATTTAGTGTGTCATTTTCGTTCTTAGAAGGCATTTTCATCCCTTTTTTTATCGCATCTTCATTTTCTTTAAAAAAATGATACAGTCTATTCAAAAACCTAAAACAGCCTACTACCCCTTCTTTACTCCATTCTTTATCTTTTTCTGGAGGTGCTGCAAATAGGACAAAGAGCCTAACAGTATCAGCTCCATATCTATCGATAAATTCTTGCGGATCGACTGTATTTCCCTTTGATTTAGACATTTTAAAACCATCTTTTAAAACCATTCCCTGAGATAAAAGTCTTAAAAAAGGTTCATCGGAATTTACCAGCCCTATATCACGCATAAATTTATGAAAAAACCTTGCATACAATAGATGCATACAAGCATGTTCGATACCTCCGATATATTGGTCTACTGGTAACCAGTAATCTGCTATTTCTTCTTCAAAAGGCTTGTTTTGATTCTTTGAATCTATATATCTGGCAAAATACCATGAACTATCAACAAAGGTGTCCATTGTATCTGTCTCTCGTTTTGCAGACTTTTGGCATTTTGGACAAGGAACATTTATCCATTTTTCTACTGAAAGTAATGGATTTTTTGTAGTTTTTCCCACTTGGACTTCCATAGGTAATTCGACAGGCAAATCACTATCCGGCACTAAAACAACACCGCAATCGTCACAATGAATCACAGGAATAGGTGTTCCCCAATATCTTTGTCTTGAGATACCCCAATCTCGGAGTCGATAGGTCGTTGATGCTCTTCCTGAACCTTTATTAAGTAACCATTCTGTGATTTTTGATTTTGATAATTCTGATTTCATACCTTCAAAATCTCCAGAATTAGCTAAAATACCTTCGTCTATATAAGCAGATTTTAGTTCGTTACAATCTGATTGATTGTCAGATAATTGCTCATTTTCTGGTATTATGACAATCTTTATAGGAATATGATATTTTTTGGCAAATTCAAAATCTCTTTGGTCATGTGCTGGAACGCCCATTACTGCACCAGTTCCATAATCCATCAGAACATAATTTGTAATCCAAATTTGAACTTCATCTCCATTGACTGGATTTATACAATATCTACCTGTGAATATCCCTTCTTTTGTGGTGTCAGCTGCAGTTCGCGTGATTTTGTCTTCATTGATGACTTTTTCGCAAAATTTTAATATTTCAGAGTCTTCAGGTTCATGTTTTAACCATTCTACTATTAAAGGATGTTCTGGAGGTAGAGCCATAAAAGTGACCCCGAATAAAGTATCTGGTCGAGTTGTAAATATCTTTATTATAGATTTTCCTACTTCTTGAACTTGGGTGTTCTCGGGACTATTGTTGGTCTGAGATTTATGGTTTGAGATTAATAAAAAATCCACTTCTGTCCCTTGACTTTTCCCTATCCAGTTAGTTTGCATCGCCTTTACCCTTTCAGGCCAATCTATCATCTTTGAAAAATCAAGTAATTCCTCAGCATAGTCGGTTATTCTAAAAAACCATTGCATCAGCTCTTTTTGACGAACTTGTGAGTCACATCGCCAACATTTTTGATCTTCGACCTGTTCATTAGCAAGAACTGTTTGGCAGTCATCGCACCAGTTTATCCATGATGTTTTTCGATAAACTAGTCCTTTTTCATACATTTTTTTAAAAAGCCATTGTCCCCATTTATAATATGAAGGTCGACAGGTGGACAGCTCTCTGTCCCAATCTATTGCAAAACCCATTGCTTTAAATTGACTATACATAGTCTTGATGTTTTCTTCAGTGGTTATAGAAGGATGTGAATTGTTTAAAATAGCAAAATTTTCAGCAGGCATACCAAAAGCGTCATAACCCATTGGTTGTAGCATATTATAGCCTTCCATCATTTTAAATCGAGCGATTGCATCCGCTATACTATAATTTGAAACATGTCCTATATGCAATGCCCCAGAAGGATAAGGAAACATAGATAATACATAATATTTCTTTTTATCTGAATAGTTTTTTGCTTTGTGAACTCCTTGTTCTTCCCATTTTTTTTGCCATTTTCTTTCTATTTCCATAAATGGATATTCAGGCTTTTTTTTGTTATCACCCATTGTGCCTCCAAAGATTTAATCTAAAAAATAATCAATTACAAAGTTTTTTTTCTGTCCATTTTTGTCAAGAGGTATTATAAATTATAGATTATAAATTATAGATTATAAATGATCCCTCTCTGAAAAATCGATTCTTAATTAATTATTGATATTCCTTACACATCCCGAAGGTGATGTGGCTTTTAATAGAAATGATAACAAATATATTTCCCCCCCGAAGGGGTGGGGTGAACAATCCAAGCGATAACTTCAAAAAACTAAATCTATTTCAACAAAAGCATTCTTCTGGTCTCTGTGAAATCATTTGTGTTCATCCTATAAAAATAAACTCCGCTACCTAACTCACGACCTGTTTCATCGAGTCCGTTCCAAACTACATTATGTTCACCTCTATCTCTATATTCATCTAGAAGTCTTCGCACTCTTTGCCCTCGAATATTATATACATCGATGACTACATCTCCTGCTTCTAATAAACTAAATCTGATATTTGTTTCAGGATTAAATGGATTGGGATAATTTCCAAGTAATTCGGAACGAGCTATCGATATATTATCTATAGGGTCATACTCAGATACAGTATAGTCTATGTCATACACATAAACACCTGACCATTTTCGGATGATCAGTTTATTCTTTTCTGGAAAAACAAACATACCTGTAACTACTGTAAGTTCCTCAAATTCCCAAATCTGCCTTGGGACTCCTTGGTCTATTTGATAAAGCCTTGATAAAGATCCAAGTAAACCATTTTCTCCCATAAAACTATTGTGGAAAACTATCGCAAAACTGGAAGCATTTGATTGATATGTTCTATCAAAATAACTAAAATCGTATTCATGCCTATAAAAACTCAATTGATTTCCTTCACTACCATGAAAAATACCAATTGTATTTTCTGCAACAATTGTCATTTCATTGATATTATTTTGTAGGAGTGGGCGAGAAAACAAAGTATTTAAAGGATTTTTTTTATCACGAAATTCTGTGCGATTGTTGGTCGACACCACAAAATAATCATCAGGCTCATACCCAGTAATATTACTGATAATACCGTTTATCACACCAATGAAACTGAGATCATTGTCCAAATATTGGTATATATGATGTCTGTTAAAGTATTCTTGGATATAGATAAAATCACCGATGATCTTTATATAGAAACCAGCAAAAGGTAGCTGGACCCGAAAAATTCTCTCTAGAAAATCTAAATCGTAGACATCAAAATATGTTTGTGATTGATTAAGTCCTGATAATACAAATGCTTGATTATCCACTATTTCAAAATCTTTGACAGTATATTCTCCGGGTTTAAAGCCATGATTTAAGATGATCTGTGAATAGTTTTCATCTAACACTGAAAATATAACCAGTTCATCAGAAAATCTAGAATTTTCTATACCTATAGTGTAGTCCTTGTTATATATCAAATCCCGAGAAAATGTCCCGTATCGATGTATTTGTTGAAAATTGTTTTTCAGATCATAAACGCCGAGATTGGCTCCCTCATTGATATACAATAAATCATTTTGAATGTACATTGAACCAAATTGTATAGAATTCATGGGAAATGATTTTTCGAAAACTAAAAAAGGGCTTTTAGTATTTGTCGTGTCAAAAATTTGCATCCCATTACTATAAGTTGCTATTAAATATTGGTCATAGTATAACGAAGAATTATATCGTGGTTCTGAAGTATAAGGATCAGTATGATCATAAGATAACATTGTTGAGATATTATCTATATCACTGATATCTAAAATGTTCATAAATCCATTACCCATGATATACAAAACATCATCTATCATATACATATCGTTTATTATTTTTAGAGAATAGATATCTAAAAAATAATCAAAGACAAATAAGCCAAAAGGATTTTGTGAGTCAGCAAGTGAATAGTCATAAAATCTGATATAAATATCAGGTCTACCTTCAGGATTAGGTCCAAAATATGGGATCATAAACATTGATTTATGGATGGTAAAGGAATAAAATCCTTCCCATGGAGATTCAAATTGGATGGTTCGTTTATTGAATCTCAGCGTCATTGATTGCGTATCTGAGATATAAATTATATCTTCCATAATCTGTGGTGAAAGTAAATACAGTGTAGAGATGGGTATCTCAATAGTATGTAGATGATTCATAGGAGAAACAGTTAAATCAAAGATTAACATATAGTTTCTATGATTTAGAAAATAAATTGTGTATAGTCTGTCTTCATCTATGAAAGAACGAGTCATATTCCAGCCTGTTTTGAAATCATAAATATGTTCAAGACTGCCATTTTCTAAAATAAGATATTCGTTGATTCTATTCCAAGAACTTGCAAATAGTCTATTTTCATAGCGAATTATACTTCCAAAATAATAATCGGTTTCTATCATTTTGGTTTGAGTCACTGATGTTATTTTATCTATTTTTGTTGCCGAGAGAAAGGCTACAAAAACGATAAGAAAAATTATCGTTATTATTGTTTTTTTCATTGTTTACTTCTTAAATTTGCCCTCTTTTTGCAAAGTGGGGGTAAGGGGGGATGCTTTCGTTCTACCCACTTTTGTAAGGGGGATATGGGGGATAATAACAAAACATGCACACATTCCTTTTTATCGATTACCTGATTGTAGAGACTGGTGTTTAATAATTTTTTACAGTAGTGGCATATTGCATAAGCCCTCCTTTGTGCTGACAGGGCATAAAGAAAACTAAAATCGCTAACTCGACTTTTTTGTCTACACTTTTCCATTGGATATATACAATATACCACTGCAGATTCAATATTATTATTCATGGGTTTTCCAGTCTCAAAAATAATTCTTCCATGATTTACTTTTTTACAAAAAGCTTAGTATCATGGCCTTCTTGTCCTTAGTTGTTCTGCTTTGTTGGTGGTGGAATTGGTGGAAAATGCACAAAATTTACTACATGATTTCCAGCATAATTAGAAACGAGTACTTCTTTGCCGCGACAGAAAACAATAAATCTTGATATTTTGCTTATTTGTTCAGAAGTCAAGCTTCCATCGCAAAAAACATAATACCCAGTACTCGAAGTAGTACAAGTAAAAACACCAATATTACTAAAATTTACATCAAGCAAAACAAGAGTTACTGTACATCCCGGAATAGGTGTACCGTTATCCCATGTAACATTACCCCCGACAATGACATTGCCAACAATCACAGGTGATGCTATCAATGCTCCGATAGTCACTATGACCATCATTACAAACATAAAGATCTTCTTCATAAGTAAGATCCTCCTTCACTAATTTTTTCGAAAATCAAAAGACTTTCGAGCGCCATTATTTTTCATCCAGCTATTTTGTCAATCATTATTTTTTTTTCAAAATTCTCTTCATTTTTCTGGAAGAAATAAATCTAAATTTATTTTTTTATCGGTAAAAACTCATTTTTTCCTAATTTCCAAAGCTATCGGTTATTTTTTGTCATTCTGAACGAACTTTTTTGTCATTCCGAACGCAAACCTTTTCATTCTGAGCGCAGCGAAGAATCTTAAGACCTTTCACTGCGTTCAAGGTGACAAGGGGAGGGTTCAAGGTGACAGAGGGAGGATTCAGGGTGACAGGAGGGAGATAAATTATAAATTATAAATGTTTTACGAACACAGATTAAGTAGATTTTCACTAGTATATTGGAAATTATTGACTAACCTCCGCTACCTGAGGGGCGAACCATCCAATGGTAACTTCAAAAAAACTCGTTCTATTTCAACAAAAGCATCCTTCTAGTCTCTGTGAAATCATTTGTGTTCATCCTATACAAATAAACTCCGCTAGCTAACTCACGACCTGCTTCATCGAGTCCGTTCCAAACTACATTATATTCACCTTTATCCTTATATTCATATAGAAGTCTTCGCACTCTTTGCCCTCGAATATTATACACATTGATGACTACTTCTCCTGCTTCTAATAAATTATATCTAATATTTGTTTCAGGATTAAATGGATTGGGATAATTTCCAAGTAATTCGGAACGAGCTATCGATATATTATCTATAGGGTCATACTCAGATACAGTATAGTCTATGTCATACACATAAATACCTGCCCATTTTCGGATGATCAATTTATTCTTTTCTGGGAAAACAAACATACCTGTAACTATTGCATGTTCATCAAACTCCCAGATCTGTCTTGGGAATCCTTCATCCATTTGATAAAGCCTTGATAAAGATCCAAATAAACCATTTTCTCCCATAAAACTATTGTGGAAAACTATCGCAAAACGGTTGGCATTATTTGATAGATATGTTCTCTCAAAATAACTAAAATCGTATTCATACCTATAAAAACTCAATTGATTTCCGTCACTACCATGAATAATACCAATTGTATTTTCTGCAACAATTGTCATTTCATTGATATTATTTTGTAATAGTGAGCGAGAAAATAAATTATTTAAAGGATTTTTTTTATCACGAAATTCTGTTCGATTGTTGGTCGACACCACAAAATAATCATCAGGCTCATACCCAGTAATACTAGCGATAATACCGTTTATCACACCAATGAAACTGAGATCATTGTCCAAATATTGATATATATGATGTCTATGATAATTTGATTCTTGAAAATAGATAAAATCGCTGATAATCTTCATATAGGCACTATCAAAAGGTAGCTGAATTCGAAACACTCTCTCTAATATATCTAAATCGTATACATCAAAATATGTTTGTGATTGATTAAGTCCTGATAATACAAATATTTGATTATTCACTATTTCAAAATCATTGACAGTATATTCACCGGGTTCAAAGCCATGATTTAATACGATTTGCGCATAGTTATCATCTAACACTGAAAATATAACCAGTTCACTAGAAAATATAGAATTTTCTATACCTATAGTATAGTCCTTGTTATATACCAAATTCCGAGAAAATGTCCCGTATCGATGTATTTGTTGAAAATTGTTTTTCAGATCATAAACACCGAGATTGGCTCCCTCATTGACATACAATAAATCATTTTGAATATACATTGAACCAAATTGTATAGAATTTATGGGAAATGATTTTTCGAAAACTAAAAAAGGGCTTTTAGTATCTGTAGTGTCAAAAATTTGCATTCCATTATTATAAGTTGCTATTAAATATTGGTCATAGTATAACGAGGAATTAAATTGTGGTTCTGAAGTATAAGGATCAGTATGAACATAAGATAACAATGTTGAGATATTATCTACATCACTGATATCTAAAATGCTCATAAACCCATTACCCATGATATACAAAACATCATCTATCATATACATATCGTTTATTATTTTTAGAGAATAGATATCTAAAAAATAATCAAAGACAAATAAACCAAAAGGGTTTTGTGAGTCAGCAAGCGAATAGTCATAAAATCTGATATAAATATCCGGTCTACCTTCAGGATTAGGTCCAAAATATGGGATCATAAACATTGATTTATGGATGAAAAAGGAGTAAAATCCTTCCCATGGAGATTCAAATTGGATGGTTCGTTTATTGAATCTCAGTGTCATTGATGGCGTATCTGAGATATAAATTATATCTCCCATAATCTGTGGTGAAAGTAAATACAGTGTAGAGATGGGTATCTCGATAGTATGCAGATGATTCATAGGAGAAACAGTTAAATCAAAGATTAACATATAGTTTCTATGATTTAGAAAATAAATTGTGTATAGTCTGTCTTCATCTATGAAAGAACGAGTCATATTCCAGCCTGTTTTGAAATCATAAATATGTTCAAGACTGCCATTTTCTAAAATAAGATATTCGTTGATTCTATTCCAAGAACTTGCAAATAGTCTATTTTCATAGCGAATTATACTTCCAAAATAATAATCGGTTTCTATCATTTTGGTTTGAGTCACTGATGTTATTTTATCTATTTTTGTTGCCGAGAGAAAGGCTACTAAAACGATAAGAAAAATTATCGTTATTATTGTTTTTTTCATTATTTTACTCCTTTAATATGCCCCTTTTAGCAAGGGGGGTAAGATGGGATGTTTTCGTTCTGCCACCTTTTGCAAGAGGGCTATGGTGGACAAGAACAAAACACACACATTATCCTTTTTATCGATTACTGGATTGTAGAGACTGGTGTTTAATAATTTTTTACAACAATGGCATATTGCATAAGCCATCCTTTGTGTTGACAGGGCATAAAAAAAACATAGTCACCATTTCTACTTTTTTGTCTGCTCTTCTCCATTGGATACACACAACACGCCTTTATTGATTCAACATTATTATCCACCAGTCTCAAAATGATTTTTCATGATTTACTTTTTAAAAAAGATTAAAATCATGCCTTTCTTGTTCTTAGTTGTTCTGCTTTGTTGGTGGTGGAGCTGGTGGTAAATGCATAAAATTTACAACATGATTTCCAACATATGGTTGAACCAGTACTTCCTTGTTGCGACAGGTAACTATAAATCTTGCAATTTGCCCTATTTGATCAGGAGTCAAGCTTCCATCGCAAAAAACATAATACCCAGTACTCGAAGTAGTACAAGTTAAAACGTCAATAATACTAAAATTTACATCGAGCAAAACTAGAGTTACTGAACAAGCATGAATAAATGTCCCATTATCCCAAGTAACATTACCTCCGACTATGACATTGCCAACAATCACAGGTGATGCTATCAATGCTCCGATAGTCACTATCACCATCATTACAAACAAAAAGATCTTCTTCATAAGAAAGATCCTCCTTTACTGATTTTTTTGAAAATCAAAAGACTTTCGAGTGCCATTATTTTTCATCTAGCTATTTTGTCAATCATTATTTTTTTTTCAAAATTCTCTTCATTTTTCTGGAAGAAATAAATCTAAATTTATTAACTGATATTTCCGAGTAGTGTAATCCATTAAAAAATATGTAATTATCTAAAAATAGTTTTTGACAAAAAGTCTCCTTATAACTGATATTTCTGAGCTATAAAATCTTGATATATCTACATCGTAGAATGGCATATAAAGCAGATATCTACTGTTATATCAATGCATTACGAAACTATTCTTTTTTTGTTGTTATTGACATCTACCTCAACTATTTTATCTATGTAGTCTCTACTGAAAAAATCTTCTATGAAATCATCATACAGCGGTATCA
>WRLO01000084.1 GCA_009777575.1 Candidatus Cloacimonadota bacterium | reverse complement strand
ATGGAGAAGGTCATTTTTGTAACCCTAGTGAATACATAAAACCTCTTTCAGAAATGGAATATCTTGAAAAATCTGGTATAAGAAACGAAATATTTAATTTTACTACACAACATGTTGCTAGATCCAATAATATAAACGACCGTTTTATTTATGAAATGGCAATAAATAAATGGCTATACGAAGGAAAACGTTTAAGCTATTTAGATATCCCACCAGAAAGACAAACCCATAGAAATAAAGAGTCTTTTCTTAATCGCTTTCAAGTAGTTGACCCAAATGGTAAATGTCACACATTAGTCGCTCATATAGCAATGGATGGTCATTACTATATCTACCCTACTCAAAGTCCAACCATTGAAAATGTCCGATCCATCACCGTTCGTGAAGCTGCTCGTATTCAATCTTTTCCTGATGATTATTTTTTTGAAGGTAGCAGGACAGCTGCATTTACTCAAATTGGGAACGCTGTTCCAGTTGTTCTAGCAGAAAAAATAGCTTTGGAACTAAAAAGGCAATTATAAGTATGAATTACGATGAAATCAAAAAAGCTGAAACCATTCCTGAAGCCTCTTCAATGATCGAAACATTTCGTGCTATTGGATACAGCCTTGAAACAGCAATTGCAGATATTATTGATAATTCCATCTCAGCAAATGCAAAAAACATTTATATAAATCGTGTTTGGAAAGGTGGCAAATCAATAATAAGTATAAAAGATGATGGGATCGGTATGAGTGATGAAGACATAATAAAAGCCATGCGTCCAGGAACTCAAAATCCCTTGTCTGAAAGAACAGATACCGATTTAGGTCGTTTTGGCTTAGGTTTAAAAACAGCTTCTTTTTCACAATGTCGTACATTGTCTGTGCTAAGCAAGCTTAATAATCTTAAACCTGCTTTTTGGTCATGGGATTTAGATTATGTTTCTAAGAGTAATAAATGGGAAGTTTTACAATGGATTCCTGATGATTTTTCGAATGACTTAGATGATTTGCATTCAGGAACGCTTGTTTTATGGAGTAATCTAGATAAAATTGTATCTTTACAGACATCTGAGAATGATGAAAATGCAAAGCAAAAATTTTCATCTGCTCTAGATAAAGTAAAAAAACATGTAGCAATGACTTTTCATCGTTTTATAGAAGAAAAAATAGTAAAAATATTTTGGGGTGAGCATGAAATCGAAGCGTGGAATCCATTTTGTATCAATGAAGCAAAGACTCAAGCTCAACCAGATGAAAATATCATTGGTGGTGCTAAAATGAAAGGTTATGTACTACCACATAAAAACAATTTTTCATCAGAACAAGCGTATAAAATTGCTGAAGGAGTAAATGGTTACCCGACCATGCAAGGTTTTTATGTGTATCGAGGTAAACGTTTATTGCTTGCTGGTGATTGGTTGGGTTTATTTCGCAAGGAAGAGCAATATAAATTAGTGAGAATACAAATGGATTTACCTAATAAATTAGATACAGAATGGCAAATTGATATAAAGAAATCAAAAGCGAATCCTCCTGCTGTATGCCGAGACCAGTTAGAATCTTATGCAAAATCGGTTCGAAATATTGGAATGGAGGTATATAGGCACAGGGGTAAAATATTAAAACAAAGAGCTGGGCAAACCTTTCAACCACTTTGGTTGGAAAAGAAAAAAGATAATAAATGGTCATTTGTTGTAAACCGTGAACACTTAATAATCCAAAATTTGAAAAATCAAGCCAAAGAAAAACCAGAACAAGCAATAGAAACGCTCTTATGTTTTATTGAAGAATCGATACCAACAAGTGCGATATATATAAAAAAAGCAGAAGATAAAGAAGAAAAAGAAATACTTCCTTTTTCAGATGTTGACATGGCTGTTATCAAACAAATACTTCTGGATATGTTTAAAAATCAAGTACAACAAGGCAAAACACATGAGCAAGCAAAAGCAATATTAAAAACCATAGAACCTTTTAACAATTACGAAGATTTAATTGAGGATTTGAGATGAATAATGACTATCAAATTGTAATAGGAATTTGCCAAAGCATTATAGGAAGAAAGTCAAGCGTTACTGACGATGATATCAATAATGCTGTTTCGAAATCAAAGTTAATTTACCCTAATATAGATACTGAAAAACTAAAAAACGAATTACTTTCTATGTATAGTGTTAGAATTGATACTTATCAAATTTTAGAGGGGCGGGATCGTAGAGAACCGTGGTTGATAGACTTCAAGGCAAATAAAAAATCTAATTGGGATTTTTGGATGCGTTATGTGGAATACATTGAAAAACAAAAAAAGTTTTCTCCTGATGTTATTAAAGAGTTAGACAAGTCTTCAGACAAAATACTTGATAAGCTTTTCAACCCTCAACGAACGGATATCCAAATAGCAAAAAAAGGATTGATAGTAGGACAAGTTCAGTCAGGTAAAACATCAAATTATATAGGCTTGATATGTAAAGCCGCTGACGCAGGATTTAAATTGTTAATTGTTATGGCAGGAATGCATAATAACCTCCGTAGTCAAACTCAAAATAGAATTGATGAGGGGTTTCTCGGATTTGATACCCAATATGAAAGAGCCTACACAATGAATAAAACTACGAAAATAGGAGTTGGATTAATACCAGGTTTTGATCAAGCTATTGCGAATTCATATACTACAAGTTTAGAAAAAGGTGATTTTACAAGTAGATCAACAAATACTGCAGGTTTTAACTTCAATACGCCGCATCCCATCATATTGGTTGTAAAAAAGAACGCCTCTGTTTTAAAACGACTTTTCAATTGGTTACAAACTCATACCACGAATGATATAATAACTTACAAATCACTTTTAATTATTGATGATGAGGCAGACAATGCTTCAATTAATACCAACAGAAAAGAATTAGATCCCACAGCAATTAATAATTATATCTGTAAAATTCTTTCTCTTTTTAATCGATCAGCTTATGTCGGTTATACAGCTACGCCATTTGCAAATATATTCATTCCTCAAAATAAAGACGATTTATTTCCTCGAGATTTCATTATAAATATTCCAGTCCCATCAAACTATATCGGTCCAGAAAAAGTTTTTGGAACTTCTGTGATTCCAGATGATACAAATGATGATTTATTACCTATTGTTTTTACTATTAATGACAGCAAACAATTTGTGCCACAAAAACATAAGATAAGCGACAATAAGCCTCTTTTTGCAGACATCCCATCTTCTTTAAAGACAGCAATTAAATGTTTTATATTAACTTGTGCTATAAGAATAGCCAGAGGGCAAGAAACCGAGCATAACTCAATGCTCATTCACATTTCACGATTTCAAGCATGGCAAAATCATATTAAAGAATTAGTTGAAAATTTATTTAATTACTACAAACAAGAAATTGAGGCAAACGACCAAGCAATATACGAAGAATTTCGTTGCCTCTTAGAAGATAACACAGAAAATTATAAGTCATATAAAGATATTACGATAGAAATACAACAATCTAAATTTTCTGATATTGATGCTTTTTTAATAGTTCATAATTGGGCTGATATAAAACCATTATTATTTAAGGCTGTTCAAAAAATTGAGGTAAAGTCTATAAACGGTTCTTCGGCAGATAGTTTAACATATTATGAAAATGAAAAAACAGGTATTTCAATAATTGCTATAGGTGGTGACAAACTTTCTCGAGGATTAACTTTAGAAGGTTTATCAATTAGTTATTTTTTAAGAGCATCAAAAATGTATGACACTCTAATGCAAATGGGGCGCTGGTTTGGATATAGGAAAGGATATGTTGATTTATCTCGTCTTTTTATCAGCGATGAATTGAATGAATGGTTTAGACACATCACCATTGCAAGTGAAGAACTTCGCTCTGAATTTGATTATCTTGCAGAAATAAAAGGAACTCCTGAAGACTATGCATTAAAAGTTAGAAACAGTCCTGGTCAGTTACAAATTACATCTATCACTAAAATGCGTTACACTAAACAAACAGAAGTATCATGGGCAGGACGTTTGATTGAAACATATCAATTATCGATGGACAAAGGAGTAAAGAAAAGAAATCTAATATCAACTATTGATTTTTTAACTTCGATTGGTATTCCTAATAGAAAAAGCATAAATTTCTTGTGGCAAAATGTTCCATCTGATAATATTTGCGAATATTTTTCTAAATACAAAGTTGCAGAAAGTCTGAAAAAAGTTGATCTAGATATGATATGCAAATATATCAACGATCTTGTTTCTCAAAACGAATTAACTTCATGGAATGTAGCTCTGATGAACAAAAAAGATGCAACAAAATCTAAATATATTGTTAATTTTAGTGGTATAGATACTGAAGTCGGTTGTTTTGACCGTAATCGAGCGGATGGCATGTCTCCAAACATTTATCACATTCGTAAGAATCATATTTTAGGAAATCAACAAGATGAATTTATTGATTTAGACGAAGAATTATTAGAAAAAGCTTTAGTTAAAACAAGACAAATTAAAGAGGAACTAAACAAGACTTGGGACAAAAATTATCCGGCTCCAGCAATTGTCCGTCAGGAATTTCGTCATCCCTCAAATCCACTTTTGCTGATTTACTTACTCAATCCCAAATGTGCAAACCCAGAAGAAAAGCCTATTTATAAAGAAAATGATGAACCATTTGTAGGGTTTGCAATATCATTTCCTAGTAGCGGAACAAATCACGCAATTTCGTATACAGCTAACCAAATACCAGAAATATTTGAAACTGAAAACACATTTGAGGAGGATAACGATAATACTTATGAAAACTAATAATAAAATTTCAGATATCTGGAATAAACAAGAGGAAGAGAAAAGTATTGGACTTGTAAAGCGACTCTATTCAAGTGATATGCCTTTTCACATATACGGAACATTTCAATATCCAGAATACTACTATGGTATTGCTTTTTCAATTAATAAAGAAATCCGCATTGATATATCATCATTCAACAACTTACGAGAGTTAAAAATTTTACTCGTTAATGATAATACATACAAAGGTTCGTATTTATTGATAGTTCAATTGCTTCAGCAACATAATCGAGACATATTTGCCACATTATGTGAAAATTTGATTAATTCTGTTATTTCGTTAAATACAGAACAACAAGTAATTCGAGCAGTTATAAATCAACTAGAAAAATGGAAAACTCTTTTTGAGAAAAGCAGTTCCAATGGTTTATCTTCAAATGAGCAGCAAGGACTCTGGGGAGAGTTACACTTTTTACAAAAGATACTCTTAAAACATGAAAACGACATGAGCAATGCTCTACAAAAGTGGGTAGGAACAGATAAAGCACTCCGAGATTTTCAAGGTGAAAAATGGGCTATTGAAGTAAAAACAACATCAACAAATAATCCACAGAAAGTAATAATTAATGGTGAAAGACAGCTTGACGAAACCACTTTAGAGAACTTATTTTTATTTCATATTTCGCTTGAAATTTCTAATAACAATGGGGAAACACTCTGCCAAAAGATTGCCTTTATCCGAGAGTTGCTTAAAAATAATTCTCTTGCTCTATCCATTTTTAACGCAAAACTATTTGAAATAGGATATAATGATAATCATGAAAATTTATACCAAGACCGTTTTTATCAAATTCGAGATGAAAATTATTATAAAGTCGAGAATGATTTTCCCAGAATAAAGGAAAATGAACTTAGGAAAGGTATAAGCGATGTTAAATACTCTATAATCCTTGCAACTTGTGACGAGTATTTAATTTCTGAAAAACAGATTATGGATATTATAACAAGATGAAAGAGATAGATAAATTTTACCAGTTACTGATTCAAGAAATCATTGCTTTACAAGCAGTAAGTGAAGAAGGCGATGCCCAAGAACAAGCATTTACACGAATTGCCGTTGACATGTTGGCAGAAGCGGGTGAAACTGAAAATGCTGATATAGCTTATGATGAAAAAGATATAGGTAAAAAAGGACAACATAAAATAAACGCTTATGCTATTTCAGATAACTATGAAACTGTCGATTTATTTATTTCTATATTCAATTCCTCTGATACTATACCTATTATTTCCAAATCGGAAATAGAGAAAGCGACTACCAGAATTACTAATTTTTTTAGGAAAGCAATCACTAAAAAATACTCGAATGATATAGCTGAATCGTCATCTATTTTTATGTTTGCAAACACATTAGCAAGTTTTCCAGAGCTAAAAGAAAGGCTTATCAGAGTAAATGCCGTTGTCTTGACAAATGGAGAGTATAAAGGAGAATTTCCGTCAAACTGTGTTATTAATGGTTACAATGTGTTTTATAGCGTTATTGATATAAATCACTTATACAAAATATCAGAACAAGCTCGACTTCCTATAGAGATAGATTTTGATGATTTTGAAGGAGAACGATTTAATATTCCATGTTTATCAGCAGATACGGACAATCAAGATTACAAGGCATATATTGCAATTGTTCCTGGTTTATGCTTAGCAAAACTTTATAAAAAATACGGTGCCAGATTATTAGAACAAAATGTGCGTTCTTTTCTCCAATTTACAGGGAAAATAAACAGAGGTATTCGAGATACTATACGAAACGAACCACACATGTTTTTTGCCTTTAATAATGGATTAGCAGCAACCGCTGACCACATTGAACTAGATGAATCGGGACGGTATATTAAAAAAGTAAATAACTTACAAATCGTAAATGGTGGTCAGACAATGGCATCCATATTTAATACCGCCGAAAAAGATGGAGAGGGCATCGATGAAATACTTGTTCAAATAAAGTTTTCAATAATTAAAAATCCCGAACAATATAGTACTATAGTCTCAAGAATCTCTCGTTATGCCAACACACAAAACAAAGTAAACGATGCTGATTTTTCTGCTAACAACCCTGTTTTAGTAGCTTTTGAAAAATTATCAAGATATGTCCTTACACCTATAACAATTAATAAAAATATGCAAACTTGTTGGTTCTTTGAGCGTGCAAGGGGACAGTATAAAACATTAAGAAATCGGGAAGGACGCACAAGGTCACTTCAAAAAGCATTTGATATGAAACACCCCAAAAGTCAGATGATAACAAAAGTAGAGCTTGCAAAATACATAAATGCTTATCAAGAAGTTTATAATAATAAAAAATTGGTAATTGGTCCACATATTGTTGTTCGTGGAAATGAAAAAAACTATGCTCAGTTTATCGTTAACAATATACCCAACAATACAAAAAAAGAAGTGAACAATATATACTTTGAAGACGCTATTTCAAAGTGTATTCTATTTAAAACTGCTGAAAAAAGATATGGCACAAAACTTAACGACTATAATATTGGAGAATTGCGTCAAGTAGTTGTTCCCTACACAATTGCTCTAATAAGCTACATTTCAGAAAACAAATTGGACCTTTATAAAATTTGGAAAAATCAACAATTGTCCCCACAACTATCTGATTTTATATACGATTTAATGAAACAAGTAAATAAATTTGTTTTAGAAAATTCACCAATTTCACATTACATAGAGTGGGCAAAAAAAGCAGAATGCTGGGAATCTATCAAAAAGAATAATTGGGAAATTAATCTTATCGACATTTCAGATGACCTTGTAGACGATTTTAATCCACCTAAACGAAACATAAATTTAGATATTTCAGAAGAAGAAGCGATAAAAAATAAAGAATTAGTCAGGTCAATACCACCTGCTTTATGGCTTAAAATAGGGAAATGGGGAAAAGATAGTGGCTATTTTGACATAAAAAAGCAAACTCTTGTATCCAATATAGCTTGGAGATTAGGAAAAGGTAAAACATTAACTGATGAAGAATATAGAAAAGGTTTGGAATTGTTAGATATTGTGGCTAATAAAAATGAAGAATTGTTGCAAGCGGCTGATGATTTCTTAAAAACTGTTCATAAAAAAGGAGATATCTAAAAAATGGAATATTTGTGTTATGATCTAGGACAACAAAATGGTGGTGAAATAGTTGAAGTCTCGTTAACGGGCAATGCAGCAAATGTAAGATTGATGAATAGTTCAAACTTTTCAAATTATAAGTCAGGAAGGCAGCATAATTATTTTGGAGGGCATGTAAAACGTTCGCCCTACAGAATCTCTATTCCAAGCTCAGGTCGGTGGTATATTACCGTTGATTTGGGTGGTTACTCAGGAAAAACTGGAGCTTCGGTCGTAGTATTACCTGGAAAATTACCAACAGCAAATCAGCAAAGCCTTTCATCAACACCTTCTTTGGTACAAGATAGAGAATATCGAAGTGAACATGGAGATGAGCCTATAATCAGGAAATATGATGTATTTATTTCGCATGCTTCAGAAGACAAAGATGAGGTTGTCAGACCTTTAGCAATTACCTTACAAAACAAAGAATTAAAGGTATGGTATGATGAATTTGAGCTTAAAATAGGTGATAGTTTAAGACAAAAAATTGACAAAGGACTCGCTAATAGTAGGTTTGGAATTGTGGTGTTATCCAAAAATTTCATTAAAAAAGGATGGACAAATTATGAATTAGATGGAATCATCACAAAGGCTATAAATGGTCAACAGGTAGTTTTGCCTATATGGCATAATATTACCAAGCAAGAGGTTCTTGATTATAGTCCTTCTTTGGCAGACAAAATAGCCAGAAATACGGCAACATACACCATTGAAGAAATCGCTAGCGAAATAGCTGATGTAATAAACAGAACTTAATCAAAATAGTGGTTTACATAGTGAACTGAGGGGTTTTTATACATGAAATCAATAAACAAAATGATTCTAAATAATTTTAAACGGTTTACTTCTTTAGAATTGGATTTTGAAAATAACCTAAATATACTGATCGGAGACAACGAATCAGGTAAAAGTTCAATAATTCAAGCTATTGATATAGTCTTAAGTGGAAGTCGATTTAAAATAGAAAGTATAGGATTAGAAAATATCTTTAACTTCAATATCATAAATAATTTCTTACAATCAGATAAAAAATATGAAAAATTGCCTATTCTTTCAATCGAACTCTATCTAAACACACAGAATGTACCAGAAATGAATGGTCGTAATAACTCAAAGCATGTTGATTTTGATGGTCTAAAATTGGTATGTAAACCAGATGATGATTTCAGCTCTCAAATTCGTGACATTTTACAACAACCAGATTCGATTTTTCCTTTCGAATTTTATTCTATCCTCTTTTCCACATTTGCAGATAGTTATGACTATAGTCGTAAAAAATATATAAAACATATAGTTGTTGACAATTCCCAGATGAGCAATGAATATTCTATGAAAGCATATGTAAAAGACATATACAATGCCACGACGAACGAAACTGAAAAACTCTCTAACCAGAATTTGTATAGGAGCTATAAAGAAAGATTCAAAGATGAGGTTTTAAGCGAGTTAAGCAATAGAATTGATAACTATATTTTTGCAATCAAAACTTCTTCAAAATCAAATTTAGAATCTGATATAATGTTAATGGAAGATGGCATAAACATTGAAAACAAAGGACTGGGAAAACAGTGCTTTATAAAAACTAAATTAGCTTTATCACGCCAACAGACAAATATTGACATTGTAATGCTCGAAGAACCTGAAAACCATTTAAGCCATATCAATATGCATAAACTTGTTCAAATGATAAACCAAACAAATGACAAACAAATTATTATTGCAACACATAGTGATTTGATTAGTGCAAGGCTTGATCTAAGGAAAACTATTTTATTGAATAGCAATAGTATTGAACCTTTATTACTCAAATCAATATCAGAGGATACGGCAAAATTCTTTATGAAAGCACCTGATAACAACATCCTTCAGTTTGTATTATCAAATAAAACTATCTTGGTCGAAGGTGATGCAGAGTTCATTTTAATGGAAAAAATGTATCATAAAGTCACAAATCAAGACATCGCACAGGCAGATATCCACATTATTTCTGTCGGAGGAAAATGTTTCAAAAGATATTTAGAATTAGCAAAAGTGCTTAAGATAAAAACTGCTGTAATTACTGATAATGACGGTGATATAGATAAAAATATTAATCAAAAATTCTCTGATTATAATTCTTATCCCAATATTAGAGTTTTCTACGATACAGACAACAATAGAAATACATTTGAGATTTGTTTATATGATGAAAATAAAGAAATTATGGAGAACCTGTTTTCCACTCCGAGACGAACTCTATCTATACAAGAATATATGTTGAAAAACAAAACTGATTGTGCATTTTCAATTTTAACAAATGATATAGATATAAATATACCAGAATATATTTCTGATGCAATAAAATGGATAAAAGAATAATTTTTGCAGTAGCAGGCTCTGGGAAAACAACATATCTTATAAACTGTCTCACTCTTGATAAACGTTATCTAATACTAACATATACAACAAACAATTTCGAGACAATACGGAATTATATTATTGAGAAATTTGGGTATTTCCCAGAAAATATAAAACTACAAACATATTTTGGATTTCTATATTCATTTTGTTTTAAGCCATTATTGTCATACAAGGTTAATCCTAAGGGGATCAATTGGAAATCCGATTATCCTCCCTATCTAAAAAATACGGATAAAAAATTTTATTTAGATCAGACCAACAGATTATATTACAACAGAATTGCTAAACTATGTGAGGTTCAAAATATTTTACCTGATATAAACGAACGACTTGAAAGATATTTTGATTGCCTTTTAATTGATGAAATTCAAGACTTTGCAGGGCATGATTTTAATTTGTTGAAAAGTATTTCACAAGCTAACTGCGAGATGTTTTTTGTAGGTGATTTTTATCAACACACATATAGCACAAGCTATGATGGAAATGTAAATATTCGTCTTTTCAATGATTACAACTCATATACAAAAGAATTCGATAAAATGGGTTTTGTAGTTGATACAGATACATTACAAAAAAGTTATCGGTGTAGTAAAACAGTTTGTGATTTTATTCAAAGTCAAATTGGAATTCAAATTTATTCTTCTACCAATAGAGATTCTAAAGTTAAAGTCATAGAAAATAGACTTGAAGCCGAAAGTATTATTCATGATAATTCAATAATAAAATTATTTTACCAGGCACACTATAAATATAATTGCTATTCAATGAATTGGGGATGTTCAAAAGGGATAAATGGTTTTAATGATGTGTGTGTGGTATTAAATAAGGCAACGAAACAAGCATTTGATAAACTACAAATTAAATGTTTGCCTCCACAAACAAAAAATAAATTTTATGTGGCTTGTTCAAGGGCAAATAACGATTTATTCTTCATATCAGAGGAGTATGCAAAAAAGACAAAATGAGTATTCATAGATTGAGGATGCCTTTATGGGAAAAAACATACAGAAATTGACGAGAACGGCAAGTAAAGAGCCATTGATCCTTACAAACAATTCTTTGATATTCTCTCACAAGCCAAAGGTCTAAAAAACTCACAAGGCAGTATCTTTATCGAAACTGCCGACCCAAACAGTAAAGTCCGCCTTGAACCAATGCGTATTTGTGATAATAACTTCGGTGAGCTAAAAAGAGACCTCAGAGAAGGCATTATCGTTTAACACAGAGATCCTCATTGATGTTGACCTTATATCATTACTATTTGACGATTTCAAACCTGTCAATGGTAAAGGTGCTAACACAATCAAATATCATATAGGCAAAAAATATTGAGGATGATATTATTTTATGGTTTATCTCTTTGCGTAAAAGACAAGGTCATATCTTGAGTTATTTTAATGTCCAGCTTTACATAAGCTGCTCCATTAACATCATCAAACCGAATATCAATTTTCCCTTCTCTATAATCAAGACGATCAGTTCGTATATCACCAATCCATAATCTTGAATTTTCTCTATTGGTAAGACTCCCTTGATTTGCACCATCATCTACTTGAAGAAGAGTAAATAGATTATTCCCCCAATTTATATTTCCATTATTACGGATATTCATACTATTTATGACATTACCTGTATTATTCGTGATTGTGATAATAGGAGGTCTGTCATTTTCATTAAGAACAACGTCAGTGTTATATGAACTCAATGTTATTTCTTTAGTGTAAGTGTATGTTCCACTATTATATTGAATAGTCTGAGTAGTCGCATTTCTATTATTTATAACATATTTATTACTGGTTTCACCATTTACTATCGTTTGCCTTAAAGGAGTTGTTAGGCTTATAGGAAAACCTGTTCTATTTGTGATGGTGATTGATTTAGGAGCATCAGTTAAGGAAATAATTGTATCATTATTAACTACAACCTCTTGAGAAAAACTCATATTGTTTATTGTATAAACAATAGTACTTGTTCCTCTACTTGCCACTTGAGCATCATATTCTGCATTGTCATTAAGATTGGCTCTGAATGGGCTAGTAACAGATATAGGATGACCTGTTCTGTTAATAACTTTTAACTTAAGATGTGGTTCAATTGTAGCTATTGTAACATCATCATTTAGTATAACATTTTTACTAAACTGAATTCCATCAATTGTATATTTTATTTGAACACTTGACGACTTTGGTATAGATTGACTTGTATTGTTTTGATTTAATATTTGAGCTATAAATGGTTCGACAAGGTTTATTGAATAACCCGATAGATTATTAATCGTTAACAGAGGGTCTCTATCCGATATTGTAAATGTAATTACCTTATTTTCTTTTATATTGGTCCACTCTTTTACATATCTTCGCCGATGTATATCCCACGCATTAAAACGGTATATCGTTTCGTAAGCATTGAGTTCAAATAATATTTCTGAGTTTATAGGCAAATTAACATCCTTTCTTGTATATATATTTGATGATGTGAACTCAATTTGGTTTATATGTGCTGAAGTATTGTTGTATAATGTAACTTTTGAAACACAGCCAACACTCAACAAACTCAAAAATATCATAAATAAAAATATTAGTTTATTCATTGTTTTCTCCTTATGTCAAAGTTTGCAATCAACACAATGCCACCTACACATCAGTAGGTGGACATTGTGTTTTGGGTTGCCACTTTATTGTTTATCACCTTGTGAAAAAGTGATAACTGAGTCGTCTATGATTTGCACATTTCTTTTAACATAAGAATTACCTTGTACATCATCCATTCTTATGTTATATCTGTCAGGTTCCAAACCTTCCAGATTACCGAGCCAAAATCTGTATTCCTCATTATTTGTGATACTACCCTCTAATTGAATAGTAGTCTGTCCAGCAACGACCTCTCTAAGAACACCTTCTTCAGTTAAATCTAAAGAAAGGATATTTCCCCCTATCCATCTTTGCTCTGATCCTTTGACTACGAAGACTCTATTGACTGTAAAACCTGTAGTGTTTCTAAGAGTAACAATAGGTAGCCTTTCTGTTAAAGAAACTGTTACATGTTGATTACTGAGGGTTGCTTGAGCAGTATAGTTGTAATAGTCGCTTGTATAAGAGATGATATGATTTTGAGTTGCAGCAAAATTTTGATTTTGAACGCCTCTGCTTATACCAGAATTTCTTAAGTTTTGTTGAAACGGTCTATTGATTCTGATAGGAAATCCTGTGTTGTTCTGAGCAACAAGAGTTGGATGTCTATCTGCTTGGGTGATGGTAACAGATGAAATTGTCATTATGTCTTGATTCATTCTGCTATAATATAGTCCATTGATATCTTTTACAAGTATATCAAATGCTCTACTAGTGACTTTGGTGGGGTTATGATATGAACTATGACTGTAGTTCCCTCCATCGTCAATGCTGTAGGCTCTATAAACAGTTCTGCCTTGAGCATCTGTTACATTTCTTGTGCTATATCGAGCACTACCGTCACTGTTGTACCCTGAGACATATCGTTCAGTAACCGGATTTCGATTTCTTAGATTGCCCCATTCTGTAGTTCCTGTTTGCCTGATATAGAGTTCTGTTACTGTGACTCCTGTTCCATTGACTATCGTTTGACGAAATGTACTGAAGCCACAACCACTAAAAGTAACCATCAACATGGCTACTATTCCGAATAAAATGAATAACTGATATTTCCGAGTGTGCTAACATGTTAAAAAATATATAATTATCTAAAAATAGTTCTTGACAAAAAGCCTCCTTATATTATTGTAGTATTGAAAGATACAGAATAATTAAAAAGGAGACTTCAAT
>WRLO01000083.1 GCA_009777575.1 Candidatus Cloacimonadota bacterium | reverse complement strand
ATCACAACGATATGTGTGATATCGAAAATACTTATGGCTTACCTACTTCTGAAATGAAACAAGCAACTACATACATTAACAACGGTTGGGATTTTGATAATGTATGGGGAATACATCCTGACTTCAACGTTGGTTACCCATTTTTAAGAGGTATGCCAGGGACACCAGAAGAGATTTTTCCACCACCGATTGATTTTGCTGCTATAGTAGAAGGTAATTCAGTGATACTGAGCTGGGAAGCACCTGATGGTAACCCTTTAGGTTACAATCTCTATCGAAATGATGATTTATTAACTCCAGACTTGCTTG
Organism: Candidatus Cloacimonadota bacterium; assembly: GCA_009777575.1. Classification (GTDB taxonomy): domain Bacteria; phylum Cloacimonadota; class Cloacimonadia; order Cloacimonadales; family WRIO01; genus WRLO01. The sequence continues at coordinate 14,022 of WRLO01000083.1, read as the reverse complement.
TCGATACCACTTTTACTGACTTGGAAGTTCCTATAGGCATCCATGTTTACAGTTTACAAGCTATCTATCAGACTGGCGAATCTGATGCTGTCACGGTCGAAGTCGAGATAATACCTGAAATTTTCTTACCTCCATCAAATTTTGAAGGATCTGTGGAAAGTAATACAGTAACCCTGAACTGGACTGCTCCAGAAAGCAATCCAATGGGTTATAAACTATATCGAGATGAATTTCCGTTATACAGATCACTCCTTCTCGGAACGACTTTTACTGATTATGATGTCCCAGATGGAACTCATATTTATAGTTTACAAGCTATCTATCAGACAGGTGAATCTGAGATAGTGTTTACCGAAATAGAAGTTCGAGTTTCTGAAAGAGATGAGATTGAGATTCCTGTTTTTACTGAGTTATTAGGTAATTTTCCTAATCCTTTTAATCCAGATACAACAATCAGATACAATGTAGCTCAAGCAGGCAATGTCGTGATTGATATCTACAATGTCAGAGGACAAAAAATAGCCACTCTCTTGAACAGCCACAAAGAAGCCGGTGAACATACAGCAGTATGGCAGGGTCTCGATGGCAGTGGTCGTGAGGTCAGTAGCGGTATCTATCTGGCAATCATGAGAATGGATGATTTCACTCAAATCAGAAGAATGACCTTGTTGAAATAGAATAAGGAGTTCTGACTATAAGTTCATGGATCAATACAACCCTCTTTTTTAAGAGGGTGAGATCCTGAATACTAATTACAAATTACAAATTATAAATTATAAATATATTGAGGATGCTGATTTTTATTGGAATTTGATTAATGAATATGGATAATGGAGATTTGTAGTGGCGTATTGCTTACGCCTTAAGTGGATAATTGAGATTTTTAAGACCTTTCACTGCGTTCAAGTTGACAGGGGGGATGGAGTGTAGTGACACGGAGATTGCTTCGTGGGAAGTTTAAAATGAGAGACCTCACAACGACGGGATGAGGGGTAGTGACACGGAGATTGCTTCGTGGGGAGTTTATAATGAGAGACCTCGCAACGACGGGATGGAGGGTAGTGGCACGGAGATTGCTTCAGGGGAATAGCAAGAAGTGACCTCGCAAAGACGGGATGGGGGGTAGTGACACGGAGATTGCTTCGTGGGGAGTTTAAAATGAGAGACCTCGCAACGACGGGATGGGGGAAGTGACACGGAGATTCTTCACTTTGTTCAGAATCGTTCAATATGCATAATCACCAAAAGAATGAAAACACATAGTATTCCAATTATGACAAAGTTTTGCATTATTCCTAGCGGAATAAAGATGATGGGGGTAATTATTTTTTCTACCAAACCATATTTCCTGCGGAGTCCTCTCCGAAAAGTATATTTTCATAAATTATACATTACACACACTGAAAGTGCGTGATTTTTAATAGAAAGCGGTCATCAATGATTTTTGTAGTATCAAAAAAGACCTAAAAAGTGATTATGGTAAAGATATCCTAAAGATAGTTCTCATTAATATAAGGATAAATAAGAGTCCTAAAGCTATATAAATGTAATAAATAAACATTTCTTTATGTTCAAAATAGACATTAGAATGTATTTCAGTTCTTTCGAGTATATCTATTTCATTAAATATTTGTTGCAATTCCTCAGTATTTCTAGCCATAGCCGCTCTATGAGTGCCTCCTATTTCAGCTATTCTATGTAGTGCTTCAATATCAAAACCTATATTAACTTGTCTATACTGCGTCCCAAATACTGGGTGTTGAAAAGGAAAATCTACAGGTCCAGTAGACCCGATACCAATTGCATAAATTCTTATTCCAAAACTCCTTGCAATCTCTGCAGCTGTTATAGGATCTATTTGGCCTGCATTGTTTTCGCCATCTGTAAGCAGAATTATTACTCTTGATTCAGCTTCAGAGTCTTTCAATCGTAAAGTTCCAATAGCAAGTCCATTGCCAATAGCAGTGGCATCTTGAGTTAATGGAATTGAAATCCCAGAAACAACAGTATTTAAAACGTTAAAATCATTTGTCAAAGGTACTAATGTGTTAGCATAAGTAGCAAATGTTACTATAGAAAACCTATCATTTGGTCTTCTGTTGATAAAGTTCATAGCTATTTGTTTAGCAGCTTCCATTCTATTCATAGGACGAAAATCTACAGCTCTCATGCTACCAGACACATCAATAACTAGAGCTATATCGACACCAAAAGTGGTCTGTTCATGCCTTTCAAGTGTATGGCGAGGTCTGGAGAGAGCTATAGTCAAAAAGACTATAATCAAGGATTTTAAAATAATTGGTAAAAACCTCAAGAAAGAGCTTCTTTTCTGTATCAGTTTTAATAATCCAATATTTGAAAAATTTATTTTTGGTGTTTTCTTTTTATAGAAATAAATATCATGCCAAACAAGGAAAGGTATCACCAACAATAACAAAAACCACAACGGATATTGAAAATTATACATATCATACCTCTTGCTCAGTTGTATTGTTATTTATGTTGGTGTTAGTTCCATTTACAACTTCTCTATTTTCTGAATTATTTGCCTCGACAGAAGTAGCAAAGGACATCACATACTTTTCTATCCAATATAACATATCTTCAGCATCTTTTAAAATAGGTATAGTTTTTGCAAATTTCACCATATCCATTTCAGACAGAATCTTGATAATCTGTTTTTTTTGCTCAATCTCACCAAGAGATTGTTTGATTTCGTAAGTAGTCATTTCTGCTGCTTTAATCCTATATTGTTTTTCTATAAAGATTCTTAAAATCATTGATAATTCAAAATAATATTCAAGATAATAACCATCTCTTAAATAAGTCTTTTGTTTAAACTCCTGGAGTAGTTCAAGGGCTATCATCCAAGCGGGTCGGGTGTCTACATATTCCTGTTCTTCTTCTTCCTTTTTCTTGAAATATTTCATTAAAAAATAAACAATTGCTCCTATAACAAGAAGAATTAAAATTGGCACAAAATAGTCCATAAACTTCCAACGAAAGGAACGAGGTGGAACTATATCTCTTAAAAGGGTGTCAGCGATAGTAAGTGATGATCTAACATAAAAACTAAAAGGTTCAATATACAGCGTATCAGCACGACCTTCAGCAGTAAAATAAATAGGTATCCTCTCTGTTCTTACATAACCAGTATCAAAAGGCGCTATTCTCAATAAATATTGCCAGGGTCTATCTCTCAAAGTCAAAATATCGAATAATTCTATTTCAGGTGTGCTTCTATCTCTTAACACAAATAATCTTTCTGGTTGATAATCACTCATGTCAAGCTCAATATTTATAAGTTGTCCAATATATAATGTATCTGAAATGTCTGATACCCACAAAGAGTTTCCGAAAGCTAATGATACATAAAATAATGTTATTAGCAACATAATGAGTTTATTTATCATAAGATATTATTTTCCTCCGTTTTATTTTACCTAACTGTATCAAGAAAATCAAATATCGCTTTGCTAAATTGAATGTCCTCTATAGGATTATCAAAATATTGGTCATAACAAATAAAATGCCAATCTCCATCTCGAACAAAGGTAGTCACATTAATCCCATTATCGTTGGCATTTTTTAACAATTTCACAAATTGTCTAAAAGGCACCTGCGTATCTTGAGTTGATTGCATAAGAAGTATTGGTCTTTGATCAAGTTTCATTATCCCATTTGTTGGGTTTAGTCTTAAGGCATAAAAACCAAATTTAAAACCCAAATACATCTCTACAAAAGGAATACTTACCAACCCAACAATTCTTGGAAATCCATACAAAGTAGTGTTATCAGCCCATAAATCACTAAATTTAGAAGGTGATGAAAGTGCTATGACTGCGTTTATTACAGGAATTTCTCCTGCAGCAATAATTGCTGTTCCTGCACCCATAGAAGTCCCCATAACAACTATAGGCTTATATCCAACATGTTCATCTGATAATAAAAAACTTACTCCCGCATTCACATCGCGCCATTCTGTCATACCAAAACCAATTTCATCTCCAGCACTTTGGCTTCTTGCTCTTTTTTCAATTAAAAGAGAATCCCAACCATGATTTGAAAGCATTTTTGCATATCCAAAAAAGGCAGTTACGGAAGGGTTTTGTAGACCAGATATTATAATGACGGTCCCTTTAGATTCTTCAACTTGAGTTCTCCAAGCTGCTAATAACAGAGAATCATCAGTCATTAGTGTTATTCTTTCTGATACAATTCCAAAATCTTCAGACTCAAATTGAAGTTGAATATATCTTTGTCCTAAAAATTGTGGCATAATCATAACCGGTAAATAAATTAGAACACATAAAATAAATATAAACAGGATTAGGAATAAAACCTTAAAAAATTTCATAATAAATTATCTCCTTATTTTTTTCCAAAGTAATTACTAGTCCATCCTAACATGATATTGTTGATAAAAATTTATTTTTACATTATCAAGAAAATTTAGTATAGTCTGACTAAATTCGACATCAAGGGTGGGTTCTAAAATATGCTCATTATCACAAACAAAAAAATAGTTGCCTTCTCTGACAAAAGTTTTCACATCAATATCATTTTCTAAAGCTTTTTGATAAAGTTTTTCAAATTGTGAAATAGGCACCAGGATATCTTCTGTAGAATGCATTAAAAGGATTGGTCTGTCACCTAATTTTGTGATACCATTTATGGGTGTGTAGTCCCAAGCATCGAAACCAAAACGAAAACCAATAACCATTTTCGCTATAAAAGGATTAAAATACTGTATAAAGTGTGGAACTTTAGAATAGTTAGCATAATCAGATAATATATCTATAAAACTAGCAGGCGAAGTGATAGAAATGACTGCATCTATCCTCTCCACTTCGCCAGCAGCTATTATTACTGCATCAGAAAAAATTGTTCCCATAGCAATAATCGGTAAATCACGCATAATCTCATCAGAACTTAAATAATCTACACCAGCTTTAACATCAAGCCATTCAGTCATTCCAAATCCAATTTCATCACCTTCGCTTAAATTTCTACCTCTTTTTTCTATTAGCAAGGAATCCCAACCATAGTCAGAAAACATTTTAGCATATCCAAAAAATAAAGTTACAGAAGGGGTTTGTCGTCCGGATACAATAATCACTGTCCCTATAGAATTTTCTGCTCTAGTCCTCCATGCTGCTAATGCTATGTTGTCATCAGTTTTCAGAGTTATCCGCTCAGATTCAATACCAAAACCTATAGAATCTCTATAAGTATTAGCCCAATGTCTTTCAGATGATGGGCAGACTGCGTAAATATTTAAAACTATAAAAGAAAAAAAGGCTACAAAGAACACACAAAATGTTATTAAGCCGAACATTATCATCTTTTTTTTAGTTGATTTTTTTTGAATGTTTAAAAGTGTTTGTGACATATCATTGCTTTTCATTGCAGTAAGAACTGCAATAATTATCTCCTTTTTGCCATCCTATACTTAAAAAATTTTATCAAATCAAAGATATATGGTTTGTCAGTGGACATATTGAGCATATCTATATTCATTTTTTTAAATGATTCATTGATATCAGCTTCTCTTTCCTTTGTCAATTGGTTGTATTCATCTCTAAGTTTTTTACTACTTGTATTAAATGAAAATAATTCACCAGTCTCAGGGTCTTGGAAGTGCATTAGTCCAGCCTTTGGCATTTCTAATTCAGCAGGATCGTTTATTTTGAAAGCTATCACATCATGTTTTTTTGCAAGAATTTTCAGACTATACTCATAATCTTCAGAAATAAAATCAGATATAATAAAAATAATAGACTTCTTTTTTGCAAGAGACCAGATATGTTTAATTGCACTTTCGAGATTGGTAGTCTTATTTTCGGACTGATAATAAAGTATATCTCTTAAAATTTTTAAGGCATTTTTTTTACCTTTACGGGGAGGTGAATAAACCTCTGTTTTATCTGAAAAGAGGAGCATACCTACTTTGTCATTGTTTGATAGGGCTGAAAATGATAATAAAGCAGTCAATTCAGCAATTAATTCATTTTTAAGCAAGTTTTTAGTGCCAAAAACTGTTGAAGAACTACCATCAATCAAGAATATGACATTTAATTCTCTGGTTTCTTTGAATTTTTTAATATACGGGTGACCATATCTGGCTGTCACATTCCAGTCAATTTCTTTGAAACTGTCACCGGTTTGATATTCTCTTATTTCAGAAAATTCTAAACCTTGTCCTTTAAACATGGAATGATATTCGCCTGAAAATATCTCGTTAACCAATTTACGAGTAGTAATCTCTATTTTTCTGATTTTTTTTAGTATCTCTGCTGTGTCCATTATTTACCTATGGAACTTCAATTTCATCAAAGATTTGATTCACAATATCATCAGTAGACTTTTGTTCAGCTTCAGCCTCATAAGTCAAGATTATCCTGTGTCTCAAGACATCACGACCTATTGCCTTGATATCATCAGGGGTCACAAACCCTCTGTGTTGCATGAAAGCGTGTGCTTTTGCGGCTCTAGCAAGATAAAGAGTGGCTCTCGGAGAAGCTCCGCACTCAATCAAGGGTTTCAATGCTCTAAGATTTTTAAAATTTTCTGGTTCTCTTGTAGCAAAAACCAAATCAAGAATATAGTCCTTTATTTTCTCTTCCATATAGATTTCTTTTACCGTTTCTCTGAGAGAAAATATCATTTTGGGGTCGATTACTTTTTCAAGATTGATAGGTTCTTCATTAACCATTCTATCTAAAATCATTTTTTCTTGATTTCTTTTTGGATATTTTACTACCAATTTCAACATAAATCTATCCACTTGTGCTTCTGGCAGAGGATATGTTCCTTCTTGTTCGATCGGATTTTGGGTTGCCATGACTATAAAGGGTTTTGGCAATAAGTATGTTGAGTTTCCGATAGTTACCTGTTTTTCTTGCATAGATTCTAATAAAGCCGATTGGACTTTTGCTGGTGCACGATTTACTTCGTCAGCCAAAACGAGATTTGCAAATATTGGTCCTAAGCGAGGTTCAAATTCGCTTGTCTTTTGATTATAAATTTGTGTTCCCACCAAATCAGCAGGTAAAAGATCTGGTGTAAACTGAATTCTTTTAAAACTTGAATCTAAGGTAGCTGCCAAAGAGCTGACAGCAAGCGTTTTAGCCAGTCCGGGAACACCTTCGATCAGTATATGTCCATTTGAAAGAAGAGCTATCAACATCCTTTCAACCATATATTCCTGTCCGACAATTACTTTTCCAAGTTCAGCCATCACTTTATCGATGACTTGGCTTTGGTCTACGACTTTTCTATGAATATCTTCGACTGATATCATTTATTTCTCCTTTTTTAATTTTTGGTTGTGATTTGTTGCTTCCTTGAAGTTAGTTTATACCCTCACAACAAAATTAACAGTCATTACAAGGTTTATTTTTTTTTTGTTGCTTTATCCAATCCTCAAAATTACCTTTGTTAAAAATTAATTTAATTGACTTAATATAAGCTATAACTTCATTTTGTGAACTATGTTTCAAATCATCAATAGAATTCCAAATATTTCCATATAATTCAATGACATCATCATCATTTTCTCTTTCTCGAACTATTTCAAAATAAGTTTTATTTTTCAAATCATTAGGGGTGATGTTGTATTTTCTAAACAAAAATTCAGAAAATAAATTAAGTAAGTATTTATATTTTGCTTTTCTATTGTCTGCTTCCATGTTTACTAATTCATAATAAAACCATAAGTTAGTAGGCATACTATAATTGTAGTTTGGTTTATACATTTTAGATCGTAGTTTTCTTAAATAGAAAACCAAAATTATTGATATGATAAAGATTAATACAGCTATTTCTCTTTTACTTTGAGAAATTACATTGAAGATATTTTCCATATCGATAATAGGAGCGATTTAACCACTTTCATAAATTATTTTGTGTGTATTAAGCAGATTTTTGTATAGATCAAAAAAATTTACATGAACAAAAGGAGTTTTGTCTGATAATGTATTTTCTTTTATTTCGTCACATAAGATTGAGTTTTTCAAGCGTTTAGTAGCTTTTTTTTTCATTCTTTCAAATTCTATAACTACATATCCAGCAATCTCATCCCTGTCATTTTCATTTTTTAAATGCCCTGGATTTAAATAAACTATATTATTATTTTGTTCAAAATGTCTGTGATGGGTGTGTCCAAAGCAATAAAATAACAGTCTATTGCTTTCTGTATTTTGAGATTTTGTTTTTTTTGATTTAGGATTTGATTCAGATTTGAGCATCTTAAAACACGCATCTGTGTGAGAAATACAGAAATCTATATTATCAATTTGAAATTGTTTTACAGCATTTTCATGGCTCCACCTAGAATGATAAAGCCCATAAACATAATAAAAATGTTTATTTTCTAAATATTCGGTGTGACGACTCATATCGTCTGGTTCATCTCCTAAATGAATCAAATAATCACAATCTGTATTCATACTCAATACATTTTTAAGTATCTTATGATTATGATGAGTATCGGATATTATTAGTATCTTTATCATATAAACCTCACATTAATCCATTTTTTATTATTTATGATTTTTGTCAATTATTTTTTGAAAATCAATATGTATATGTATAATAAATAAGCTCGTTACCTTAAAAATAAAAAAAAGATTGACAAACAAGGTTCTTTTAAAAAATATGTTCTCTGTACAATGATTAATATAAAAATGGAGGGTAAATGAACCTAAAAAGCCAGATAATGGATAAGACTGCTATAGGGCGAGCTTTAAAAAGGATGGCTCATGAAATTATTGAGCAAAACAAAGGTTTAGAATCTTTATATTTAGTTGGTATCAGGACTCGTGGAGTTCCTATCGCTGAAAGAATAGCTCAATATTTTAAAGAAGTTGAAAATCGTGATATTCCAGTGGGAATACTTGATATAACACTATATAGAGACGACTTATCAACTATTTCCCACCAACCAGTATTAAAAGGGTCAAAGATAGATTTTGCTCTCGACAATTCAAAAGTCATCTTATTTGACGATGTTTTATATACTGGTAGAACGGTCAGAGCTGCTATTGATGCTTTGCTTGATTTTGGTAGACCCAAACACATACAACTTTGTGTTCTCATTGATAGGGGGCATCGTGAACTGCCTATAAAGGCTGATTTTGTGGGAAAAAATGTGCCAACATCACAAGATGAAATCATCAAAGTGACTTTTGAAGAAACAGACGATGAAGACAATGTAGCTATCTGGGTCATCTAAATTTTCAAGGAAAAAATAATGAATTTCTACGAAAAATATTTATCTGTAACTAAAAAAAATAATTCTTATGTCTGTGTTGGTCTTGATTCAGACTTGTCAAAGATACCCTCTTTGTTAAAAAATGAAGATAATCCTATTCTCATCTTTAATAAAAAAATCATTGATGAAACATACAAACATGTAGCTTCCTATAAACCCAATGTAGCTTTTTATTTAGCTCATGGGATTAAAGGGATAGAAACACTGAAGCAAACTATAGAATATATTCCTAAAGAAATTCCAGTCATTTTTGATCTAAAAGCAGGAGATATAGGGAATACTATGGAGCAGTATGCCTATTCAGCTTTTAAATATTTCAATGCAGAAGCTTTGACAATAAATATCTTGATGGGTTCTGATGTTATTGATGCCTGTTTATCGATTGAGGATTCATATTGTTTTGTTCTGACTTTGACCTCAAACCCGTCAGCTATAGACTATTTTAAATATGAAAATCTTTACAAAGAAATTGCTAAAAAAATATCAAATTCCTCTGAAAAAAGGTTAGGAGCAGTAGTAGGTGCTACTAGAATTGAGGATTTTTCTTTGTTAAGAGAAGTTATGCTTAAACATATTTTCTTGATTCCCGGTGTGGGAGCACAAGGTGGGAGCATAGAATCTGTTTGTAAACATGCTATTTATAAACCAGATGATGCGAGAATTTTGGTTAATTCATCAAGAGGTATTATCTTTGCCGATAATTCAACGAATTTTGCACAGACTGCTGGTAAAGAAACAAAAAAATTGCAACAAACTATAAATAAGGAGTTAGAGATATGGACAAAGTAAACAAATATATGGTGATAGCAAATCTATGCACTGTATTCGGTATTTCTATACTTGTATCATGGTTATTTAGACCAATTCACTTTAAAGGTTTTATTGGTTTTGTTACTCTGATTACAGGTTGGGTTTTTATGATAGTTAGTATGGTTAAACATGAAGAAAAATCAGTTCTTTTTAATCAAAATAAAAAAAGGCATGTTTTGAACTGGGTTTTCTACATTTTATCTCTTTTAATTACTGCTGTTGTAGCTGCTTTTGCTTTTAGATAGTAAAACCTTTTTAGTTAAATTATAAAGGAATGTATATTATGCATAAAAAAATATGTTTTAAGTAACTTATAAAAAAAAAGACACCCTCGGAGGATGATAATATGAAAATAGGTGGATGTAGATACGGGACTCATAGAGTTGTTGAGCCTCAAGGCGTTTTACCACAACCAGCAAGAGTATTGAATAACGATATGTCTGAGATTTGGGACAATGAATTAAAACTTGATGTAATCAGACTGAATGTGGATTCGGCTTCTTTTCATCAAATTAAAGAAAAACTAAAAAAACAAGGTCATCAAAACATCGAAAAAGCATTTGCTGAGCATGCTATTGACCTTACATCAAGAACCGGTAAACATAAAAATGAAGACACCGGTTCAGGTGGTATGCTTATAGGTAAAGTAGCAGAAATAGGCTCAAAATATGAGATGAAAGAACAAATAAAAGTCGGTGACACGATAGCTTCTCTTGTTTCATTATCTTTGACCCCTTTAAAAATTGAAAAGGTGAAAAATGTATACCTTGATAAAGATCAAGTGGAAATTGAAGGCCAAGCAATACTTTTTAGTTCTGCTATTTATGTAAAACTTCCAGATGATATGGATGAAAACCTTGCCTTATCAGTCCTTGATGTAGCAGGTGCACCTGCTCAAGTTGAAAGACTCGTCAATCCGGGCGATAATGTTCTTATCATGGGTGCTTTTGGTAAATCTGGTGTTTTATGCAATGCAATTGCAAAAGAGAGAGCCGGTGAAAAAGGGAAAGTCATAGGTCTTATCAGAAAAGATAGCTATACTGACATTTGTAAGGCAACTGGTTGTGACGAAGTTATTCTTGCAGACGCTACTGATGCTGTTTTTATCCAAAAAGAAGTTTCTAGGTTGACAAACGGTAAAATGGCTGATGTTGTGATAAATTGTGTCAATGTTGAAGATACTGAGATGGGTTCAATCATGGCTTGCAAGGATAGAGGAACAGTGTATTTCTTTTCAATGGCGACATCTTTTACCAAAGCTGCTCTAGGAGCTGAAGGTATTGGTGCTGATATAGACATGATTCTCGGAAATGGTTATGCTCACGGTCATGCTCAAACTTCGCTAAATCTTTTGAGGAGAAATCCTACTCTGATGCAATTATTTAAAGAAAGATATGTTTAATCAATGTTTATAAATGGAGATTAGATGAAAGAGATTGAAAAAAAACTAAAAAATCTTGGGTCTGAAGAACAATGGAATGACTGGCATTGGCAACAAAAAAATAGAATAACTGATTACAATCAGTTAAAAAAATTTCTAAACTTATTACCAGAAGAAGAAGCTCTTTTCAATAAAAAGAATTTTTCTTTTAGGGTGGCAATTACTCCATATTATCTATCTTTGATAGACGAAAACAATCCTTTTGACCCGATCAGGCTACAGGCAATACCAAGAATTGACGAGACTCATATAGCTGAATCAGATATGGCTGATCCTTTGCATGAAGATGCTGACGCTCCAGTTCGGGGGCTTACTCATAGATATCCTGATAGAGCTTTGATGTTCATCACAGATCAATGCGCTATGTATTGCCGTCACTGCACTAGAAGAAGAAAAGCAGGCGAAACTGATGCTCCTATGCCTAATGATGACATCGATAAAGCCATAGATTATATTAAAAAAACTCCAGAAATCAGAGATGTCATTCTCAGTGGCGGAGACCCTTTGACCTTGTCTGATGAGAAACTTGATAAAATAATTGCAAAAATATATGAGATTGAACATGTAGACATCATTCGTATTGGCTCTAGGATTCCTGTTGTGTTGCCTCAAAGAATTACAGACGGATTGATTAATGTCTTAAAAAAATATCCTCCTATTTGGTTTAACACTCATTTTAACCATCCCAACGAGTTTACAAAAGAAGCTAAAATTGCTATTGCCAAACTTGCTGATAACGGTATAGTTCTTGGAAATCAATCTGTTTTGTTAAGAAATATAAACGACAACATTGATGTTATGAAAAACTTGGTTCACCAGCTCGCTATAAACAGAATCAGACCTTACTACATATATCAATGCGATTTGTCAAATGGGATTGAGCATTTCAGGACACCAGTTTCAAAAGGTATAGAAATTATTGAGTCACTCAGAGGGCATACCTCTGGACTTTGTGTCCCTACCTTTGTGGTAGATGCTCCAGGCGGAGGCGGTAAAATACCTGTCATGCCAAATTATGTTATCTCTCAAGCTCCCAATAAAGTGATATTGAGGAATTATGAAGGATTTATCTCGGCATATACAGAGCCAATTTATACTCATATTGATGATGATAAATACACTGCTTTATGTGAAAAAGAACATAAATCTGACGATGGGGTAATTTCACTATATATAGGGAAAAAAGTGTATATAGAACCTAAAGATTTAAAAAGAAAAAAGAGAGTTCTTAAGCCTTAAATAGAATATGTTTCACTCTGTATAAAGAAAAAAATATAGGAAGTTTCCATAGAAGAAAAAAAAGTAATTGCTATAGTTGGTTTATCTAAAAATGCGGGTAAAACCTCTTTCTTGAATTGGTATATAAAAAATCTTGAAGGAGAAAATATTGGAGTCAGCACGACTGGTAGAGATGGAGAAGATATAGATTTATTGACCGATAGCAAAAAACCAAAGGTAATCATTCCAGAAGGCACCTATTTTACTTCCTTTGATTATATTTACAACAAACATTCGAGCTTACTTGAAGGTATAAAAAAACTTCCTTTTAGGGTTATCAACAAACATCTTTGGTTGTATAAATCGCTGGGAAGTGTTGAAATAGAAATTGTAGGTCCTACTTCTCTAAAAGAACAAGTAGATTTGATTTCAATTTTTGAGAATTATGGATGTAAAATTATCATTTTTGACGGTGCTTTGGATAGAAAATCAATTAGTTTATCCGAAAAAATCACAGATATTGTTCTTGTAATAGGAGCTTCTGCTGGTAGCATTAATGAAATTAAAAATCAAGCCCAAATAATTAAATCTTTTACAAAATTTGAAAAAATATGCTTTGAAAATATTTTTCATACTTATGCAAATCAAAACCTGCTTAGAAAAACTATTGGTTCAACTATTACATATTTTCTCGATGATAAAATCATAGAAACAGACTTAAATTCTATATATAGCAATGAATCGCTAATAATCGATATTTTATCTAAAAATCCAGAATGGATATATTTCTCTGGTGCTATGACTGATTTATCATGGAAAAAATTAAAAAATAATATGCTTGATTATAAAGGGAAAATAATATTTCAACATCCTCTAAATATCAACATTGGATTGAATGATATTGTCACTTTAGCTGATAGTCAAAAAATATTTGTGAAAAACCATTTCCCCATCACTGCGGTTGCTGTCAATTCCTACTCCCCCAGAAACGAACATATAGACGCAGAGATATTAAGAAATGAGATTATGGAGATTTTTACTGATTTACCTGTTCTTGATGTGAGGGAATCGATATAAGATAATAGAATATATTTTCTTTATTATAGAGCCATTATATTATCTGAATAAACTGGAAAGCTAGAGATTAAGATCAATATAAAATCGGGTAGGAGGTCACTCATTAATTGGGTGACCGTCCTCCCACACCACCATACATACCGTTCGGTATATGGCGGTTCTTTAGTTTACATCAGTAACTTTCATGTAGTAATCATAAAAG
>WRLO01000082.1 GCA_009777575.1 Candidatus Cloacimonadota bacterium | reverse complement strand
CACCCATACCAGCACCTTTAACAATTGTCCATCTTGGGATAAAAATAGGAAATATCTGCCCACTCTCTCGTGTATAAGACCCAGGTAAAAGGTGTATTGTTTTAGGATTTATTTCATCTGAATAAATGACTGATGTCGCATAATAAATCGTTTTCAAAGGGGCTTCGGGGCTTAATCCAGAGTTATTATCATCACCCCATGGGGCAACAAATAGATCGTTATTTACAAAAGGAGGTAAACTTTCTCTTAAAATATTTACTGATATTGTTGGATAATAATGTAAACCAATGATACTAAAATAGTTATGGTCGATTTCTGTGACAATCCTACTTCCTAAATCCAAATATATTTCGTAGTTATACATAGGATTAGCAAAATGTATGTCTTGTCCGCTTAATCCAACATTGTTGTATATACTATTTCTTTCTTCTTGAGAAAAAACAATGTTGACATTACCCTCAAAACCTAATCCTCCACCAGGTGCACTATAAGCAAAATTGTCAAATATTTTATTATTTTTTAGGACACATAAAATTGGTGGTCTGGTTTCTGGAGACAAGACGGTAAGACCGCTCCCCCAGCCAGTTGATAAGTTATTACGAAAAATATTATTTTCAATATTTACATTAGTTCTATATACTCGTATCCCTCCGCCAGAAAATCCAGGGTAATATGAAGCCATTACATTATCTAGGTTATTGCTGACAGTAAATCCATTTATATTTACATAATAATCATTGTAAGCTCCTGAAAAACTTGTCGGTGGTCCTATCCACATAACCATTTCAGGAAAATTAGCTAATAATCGAGTGTTGTGAATGTATAAAGTGTCGCCAGTGGTTGCATAAAGACTTTCTAATGTCAATGATTTGTAGGGGGGTATTGTGAGTTCACCGTAATAATCACCAGCATATACCCTTACAATAGCGTTATTGGGAGCTGCGTTTATTGCATCTTGGATGCTAGTGTATGGCTTTTCACCACTAAGGCAGACTTCTAAAATCTGCGAAAAAATCGTAGTTGAGAAAAAAATAAATAATGTTAAGTATAGATATTTTTTCATGGTATATATCTCCTTGGTATTTTTTATTTCTGGGGTAGAACATCGCTAAATAGAATAGTATTCACCGATGCTTTTTGAAATTCTGTCAATTCTTTTAGTTTGCCATCTTTCAAAAGTTGCTCTAACACTCGTGTCCTAATTTCTGAACTTGCCAAAACATCGGTATTCCATGCTTGGCATATAGAGTGCATATGATTGGGAAATTGTTTTTTATCAATTTCAAAAATTTCTTTATCTAATTCTTTACTGATATTTTTTAGCTTCACTGACACATCAGGCAACATATTCAAAAAATCTTTTTCTGTTGGACTGACAACAACCATGTTCACATAGTCTGTGTCTTTAATGTTTATCAAGTATCGTTTTTCATATAGTGCGGCATATCTTTTTACATGTTTTGGAATTTTAGTAATTTTGCCTGTTATATGATTGTATAAATCCACAAAATCTATTCCTGTGTAGTCTTCTACATCGGCTTCACGGGTATCGTAGAAAGAATTGAATTGCCAAGAACGTTTTTTTTCATCGCTGAAGCTATTTATGTCTTCAAGCACATCATATAATTTTTGAAAATAGCTTAGTTCTTGCCATTTGAAATTTTTCTCTAACCATGCAAACGCAATGTTTTCACTGCCGTCATTACGTTTAACATGAAACTTTTTTAAAAAGGTGCTTTTGTCGTTTAAATTTAATTTAAACCCACAAGCGAAGGAAACAACAGACCACATCAAAAAATTAAAGTCATTTTTGGGTGTATAAATTTTTTGTGGGTCTCTTTTTTCCATGAGTTCAAAAAGAAGTGGAACATATATGTCGCACACATAGTTTGCATATTTTGTATATACTTGATGTTTTTGTTCCAACGCACTTACAGACGGTTCGATTATTAACATGTTTGTGAGATATTTATTTCCAGCTACTTTGTCTAAGTAACCGTTTTCTACTAATATCTCTATTTCATTTTCGATGTAAACAGCTGCTACGCGGAGTTCTCTAGCTATTTCAGTGATAGTTTTAGCTTCATAATAAGCCGAATAAGCAATATTTTGAGCTATCAGCTTGCCAAAATATGTATCAACATTCTCTCCTTTTGTACCTTCTGACCCATGTTGTCCTACCCCAGCAAACTTTATATGGATTGCTTCTGTTATATCATTAAATTCCATCATCATTCCTTCCTTTAACTTTCTTCTTGCATTACTTAGATGCCATTTAACAGTTCTTGGAGAAACATTTAGTTTTTGTGCTATCTCAAATAATGTCTTATTTTTGAAATAGAACATTTCCAAAACTTTTCTATGAATTTCTGTAAGATATGAAATTTCAATTTTTAATCGGGCATATTCTGAAGAATAATTTGATGCTTCAGAACTAGTATCCTCATAAGAACCTATTTGATGCTCATCTGAAAGTTGCATGAATCTTTTTTCTTCTTTTACAAAGTCGGCAAAGACATTACTAGAAATTTTATAAATATAGCTGTCAATGTGTTCGATCTTCTCATTAGTAAGAAGTGATTTGTAGACATTAAAAACTATGCGGTCCGCAATTTCTTCTGCTTTGTCGATGTCACGCTCTCTAGAAGAAGCAAAGCCAAATATCTTTTTTATGTATTTGGCTATGATTTCGTCTGCATCTTCTTTTTTCATCAATCATATCTCCTGTTTTTGAAGCTTCTATATATACAGTCTCCGATTTACCCAAGCGGGACACTTTTTTTTTTGATTTTGAAAAAAAAGTTTTTTACCAATCATACGACTTACAATATTAGAAGGTTCTATATATTATATATACAAAAATCATCAAAAAGTAACCCTATCTTTTGCATTTTTTTTATTTTTTTTTATTTTGTGGATAACTTTTTATTATTTTTTATGGACAGTTTTATCTATAATAGATTTTATAACAAACATTTAGCAAGGTTAAAGATTTTTTTTGAACCTATTTGATAGATTTTCATCGCTGTTACCCACTACCGGTATTTTCTCATGATAATTATTTGAGACATATACTTTTTCGTGATAGTCCTTTCCTATCAATTTAATGTAACCTTCTGAGAGCATTTTAGATATATGTCTTCGTGCCGTACTTTGTTTAATACAAGTTCATTGATTATTTTGTTTGCTGTAAATGGTTGGTTTAAATTGCAAATATAGTTTTTTATTGTATCGTAACACGATATTATTGAAGTGTCATCAGACCAACATCCGTCTTTATATTTTGTCGAACTGAAAATTTTGGTGCTTTTGTTAAATTTTATCATCTTATTAATCCTTTATAGCATTTCCACTTGTCATATACAGTTTGTCCGTAGTGGCAGAGTTTGCCTCTGTCAGCTATTTTGTAGCCAATCGGAGATTGGCACTACGATATTCATGTTTATACCAAGTGGAATTGCTATATTTGTTCTAAGACATTCATTTCAACCCTCAACTTTAGTAATGATGTCTTTTATTTCTTCAAAGTTTAGTTGGTCTTTTCTGAGCCTTTTACCAATTTTTTCGATTGCTTCTACAAATTTGCATATAACTCTCATCGTACCACTGCTTTGAGAGAATATATACTTCAAAATTTTGTCATCAACTGTTACCTCGCAAACTTCTACAACAAGTTTTTCCACGTCTAACAAACTTAAAGCATCAAACTTACAGTAGCAGTGAACTCTGTCATAAAAATGCTTTGGCATGGACATTAATTTTTCCTTAGTTTGTTCCATGCCAATTAACACAAAAGTAGCGAGTGACATATCCACGAAGTCTCGTATCGTAGAAAGGATTTTTCGATTTTGAAAGGCATAATCGGACTCGTCCAGAAATATGGTTATGTTTTGGTTTCTTTGTAAAATATCCAAAATTTGAGAATAAATCTCATTCTTGGAACCTTTAATCTCTTGATTCGAATTTGTGATGTGTTGCAATTTACCTAGTAAAGAACATAAAAAGTCCCTCACGGTGGCGTTGCACTCTAATCTCATGTAGACATATCCATTCTCAAGGGCAGTTTTAAAACCCCACCTTGTTTTTCCAAGACCTGCCTTTCCATAGAAAAGACCTAAACCTACAATCTCCGTACGAGTTCTTTCTAATAGATTTTTTAGGGCTTTATTAGCGTTTTTGACATTTTCAATCTCAACTAATTGATGAGTTTTCATTGGTTACCTTCCTTATAATTTATTATTGATTTGTAGTTATTTTTCATCAGAACATCCATTCTAAGTCTATTTTTTAGACTTTCTCTGAGTTCTTTTTCCTCGTCTGTCATTTCTGTGTCATCTGTTTCGATGTCTTGATTTTCAAGAGCAGGTATGTCTTCAGTCTCTTCACATTCACCTGCAATGGCATCCAGAGCATCATCAAAATTCAGATATTTAACTTCATCTGTTTCTTTAGAATTTGACAAAGGTAGTAATTCTTTACTAACGGTCTTCAGCATCTTTTCAACTTTCATAGCACCGGACACATCTGTGAGGGAGAGATAAAATAGTTTGCCTATCTTTACTCTTCGATTGTTTTCTATGAGTGCGGTGAAATCATTTCCGCTTTGAAGTCCCGGATTGATTGCGATTGCTTTTTCAAGGTGTATCTGCCCTCTTTCATTAACTATTGTCAACTCATTTAGATTCTTTTCGTCATAGTAGATACCTACTTTTTTTCCAATCATACTTGCGAAGCTTGGATGCCAGTACAGGATCCCATTTTTTTCGAGGACTGATCTTTGAACAGTCCTCATCTCGATATAAGGGTCTCTCATTTTTGAAAGAAGTTCTGTTTGGTTGGGAACGGTATACTCAAGCTGGTTGTATGCTTGAATTGGTGTAAGTTGTTCTCCGTCTATGGTGACAAGGCTTGCCCGGACCTTATTATTGTAATAATCTATGTATCTATCAAGCCTCTCACAGAACTCATTCCAGGTCGAGAATTTTTCACCGTATTTTCTTACAAGAGTTTTATTATCCATGCCGTTAAATATCGCTGGGCGGTTTTCAGGTTTATTTCCTATCCAGCTTGAGAAACTCTTTTCAAAAGGCGCAACACAATAATTCCAAAATGCCTCTATTGATTTGCTTTCAGGATTGCCGGGGATGGTAAAGTGATAATCAATGCCCAGATTACCATACAAACCTTTGTCTCCACTTTCAAGCATTCTCTTGGCGATTTTCTCATCTGTCGTAAGTCTGCGTTTGCCAATTGCCTCTTTATAAAACGCTAACGGAGCATAAGCTACATTTTTGTAAGAACCGCTGTTGTCGAGCCGTATTTTTTGCGGAATGCCAAATCTGGCAATCGCATCTATCAAGCTGTTTTTAACGGCATTTTTATTTTCGCTCAGGCATACACGATGTCCTACAATAGTTCCTGTAGCGACATCAAGCCAAACTATTAAAACAGGACGAACCAGGTATCGTTTGCTTGGATTTCGATGGCAGTAGAAAGGGCTTTTTAGGAGCAGGTTACATACATGTGCATCCGACTCAAAAATCTCACCGGGCATAAGATCATTGATTCTAACTACATGGAGCTTCACTTTGTTCTTCATTTCCTTTTTACCTTTTCCAAGAGATTTTGTATAAATATCTCTTCGGAAGTCTCGAACCATAATTTGCACAGTTCTCTCTGATATGGGTAAACACTCATCAAACATCAATAACTGATCATTCAGAAAAGTATAAATCCAACTGGGTTGTAAATTCCTTTCGTCCACAGCAAGCTCACGGATTCGGTTTCGTAATAGTGGATCAAGTCTGCTCTTACGACCACAATATCTAAGATTCTCAAGTAAACTATACGGATGCTCCAAATCTCCGCTGTATCGCAACATTCTTGTCCAAGTAATCAAGGTAGGCAGTGCAAGTTTACTTGTGTGGTAAAGACCGCTAAATAGTTTGAGAAAATACGAATTAAAGTTTGAGATATTTGTGGATAAAACAAGCAATAAAGTTCAGTCAAAATATAAATTTTTTGAATGAGATAAAATTTCTGAAGATATTTTTTATAGACTTAAAACATGTTATAATGCAATATGTTAACAAAATTTATATGACAATTAATTCAAAATATGTTGCGTATTTGCAAATTGTATATTAACAAAAATATCTTCTTGAAATTTTTGGTTTCAGCAGTAAAAATTAATGGAGACTGATTATGGATGTAAACACTTATTTCATTGGAACAGGGCTGCTGGTTGGGGCAGGCCTGATGATATAAGGCGCTATTAAGTTCCAAAAAAACGAACTAAAGTTCCAGAAATTTCCAGTCTTGCCCCATTTTTTAGTGAAAATTGAAAAAACGGGCTTTTTGAGGTTATTGTATTCTATGTTATTTATTTACAAGATGTTAATTGAAAAATAAAATTCTGGAACTTTATGTGCTAAAATGAGGGCGATGCACTTGTAACATATTCAGGGTAAAGAACATAAATCATTTTGCAAATAAAGTTTCAGAAATTTTTGTTTCAGTACTTCAATAAAGATTTTTTTTATTCATTCCTTTTTTAAAATAAACAATAAACCATACCACCAGCACTATTCCTTTCAAGACACTTGTCCCGCTTATACTCCACCAAATCCCACTAATCCCTATCAATGAAGACAAAAATATTGCACCGGGGATACGCAATAGATTAAAAGATACTCCCACTATCGAAGGCGGCATAGATTTACCGAGTCCATTAAAAGCACCCGCTGTAGACATCTCCAGACACATAAATAATTGAGAATAGGCGATAATAGTTAGGTATCCTACTCCTGCTTGTATGGTTTGCGGGTCTTTTACAAAGATGCTATATAATTGCTGTGGTAAAAGAAACAACAACGCTGTGGCAAACAGTCCCACACCAGTCATTATGTAAATTCCAGTTTTATAACCTTGCCAAACTCGGTCAATTTTACCAGCTCCAATATTTTGACCAACAAAGGCACTAATTGCTGTGGAAAAACCTGTTGCCGTCAGCCAAGATATTGCTTCTATTTGGCTACCAAGCCGTTGTGCCGCAATGGTAAAAGCCCCCCATTCGCTAACTATTCGGGCTATCACTATGGCTATAGAAGCGAATAAAACTCCTTGCACTGCTGGCGGAAATCCAATTTTAATTATTCTGAAACAGTAATCTTTTTGGAGGGTTAAAAAATTTTTTAGCTTGTGCATAAAAATAAAATTCTTTCGGAAACTGAGTATAAACAAAAAAATTACAGTGACTTGAGCAATAATTGTAGCTATGGCTGCACCTGCCACTTCAAGTCTTGGAAAAATCCAAACCCCATATATCAATAAAGGGTCTAAGATTATGTTCAATCCCAAGCCTGCCGAGTTAAAGTAAAACGGCAGTTTGCTTTTTCCCAGTCCATTATAAATCGCAGAAAAACACGGACTCATAAAGGCAAACAGCATACAACAAGAAAGTATGCGTAAATACTGAATACCTTTTGCTGTAGGGTTAAAACCATTTACATCTGTACCCAGATTGAAAAAGTGAATAAGTCTTGGTGCAAACATAAAAATTAGTATGCTATAAACTAAAATTATCAATATGGAAATTGTAATGCCGTTTAAGATAAAACGCTGCATACCCACAGAATCGTTTTTCCCAGCAGATTGGGCTACTGTCACTTCCATTCCAATTCTTGTGCATAACATGATAGACATACCCAGCCAAATAAAAAAACCTGCAGAGCCAACAGCAGCAACAGCACCAGAACCTAAACGACCTATCCAAAACATGTCGGTTAGGTTGTATGCCATTTGTATAAATGAAGTAAACATGATAGGAAGTGCTACTTTGGTCAACTGTATTGCGATGTTGCCTTGAGTTAAATCTACCTTGTGTTTCATTTCGTACTTCCTACCATAATTCTCTTACAAACCAAGCCCATTAAGCCAAGCTGTTACATCATTATTAGGTGTATTTACCACAGGATCACCGTTGGGATTCCTCGACATAGCACTTACAGATACTCCGTCACCTATAAGAGCATCAGGAGTCAATTTTTGCATGTCTTTTAAGCTTCGACCAAATTTTCGCCCTCCATGAGTAACAAGGGGGAATATTACTTTTCCAGAAAAATTATAAGCTTCAAGGAAGGTAAAAACAGGTGTCGGCATAGTTCCCCACCAATTTGGATAACATAGAAACACTGTATTATATCGCTCTATGTCCGATACTCTTGCGGTGAGTTCTGGGCGTGTATTTGATTTTAGTTCTCGTCTCGCTACTCTGGTAGTCTCTCTGTAGTTATCTGGATACGGGGTAATCGCTCTTATCTCAAACAGGTCTCCTCCTGTTTCATGTGCTATTTGTTCTGCAATTGCCTTTGCATTGCCACTCCATGAAAAATAGGCAACAAGAATATTGTTATTTTCTGTTGGTAGCATTGGTATTTGCATTGTGCTTCTTTGGATTTGCACTTGTTCTCGTGAACTAGCACATCCTGAAAAAAGAGCAGTCAAAATTGAGATTATTGATGCCATAAGTATCCACCTTTTATGTTTGAGTTTCATGTCAAACCTCTTATAGCCTTACTAACACATAAGTCTTGCTTCCCATGCCTAAGTATTCTGCATGGTCAAGTATCAAGCGTCCTTTTCTGGATTCAACTCGTTCAATTAGTTCAGCAGCATCAGGAGCAGCAAATGCAAGGTCAATGCAGGCTTGATCAAGTGCAACAGGGTCAAGGGATGCAAGTATGCCGATGTCTGCCATTGTTGGAGCTTCTGGATTGCCGACACAGTCACAATCAACAGAAAGGTGATTCATCACATTGATATAGATGGCTTTTCCCGCAATCCTGTCGGTAATCGTTTTTGCAGCTTCAGCCATCGCTTCTACAAATTCGTCTTGCTCAGCAGGCATCCAATTAGTTCTGCTTCTTCCTGCGGTATGTATCAACAGCTTACCTGCTGACGATGCATAACCAATCGACAAGTTTTTTAAAGCACCTCCGAAGCCGCCCATTGTATGTCCTTTGAAATGGGAAATAACGACATGAAAGTCAAAATCATTGAACTTCCCACCAACAAGGTTTTCTGTGAGGTGTTTTCCGCCAGTAACAGGAAAAACGAGGTCTTCGCCATCGTCCAGTATCACAACAGGTGCAATGGCGGTGAAACCATGTTCTTCGGCAACTTGCAAGTGCGATGCCGTAGTTGCTCGTCTTCCACCATAGGCAACATTTGTTTCGATAAAAGTTCCATTCACCCTTTGAACAAGCTCACCGATAAGCTCTGGACGAGTGAAATGAGGATTACCGGGTTCGCCTGTATGAACTTTGACAGCTACATTACCAGTTGCTTCAAGTCCCAATGCTTCATAAAGAGCCATGATGCCAGCAGAGCTGATGTCAGTGGTAAAATAAACTCTTGGAGGGCTATCTGCGGGGGAATCTTGTGCTTCAGCACTTCTTGCACAGCCTGTAAAGGACATAATAATGGTGCATAAAATTCCTAATACCAGTAGTGGCATTATTGTTAAATAGTGTTTTTTGGTTTTCATCTTAAAACCTCCGATTTTTATTTTTTTCGATAGTTTTTTCATTATCATTTTAATTCTCTCCAACTGCTCTTCTGTATTCGGCATCTAAAAGTGGCTCTAACCATTGTGTTTCGCCCGGTGTGATGGCAATGTGAACGAACCAACTGCCAGTTGATGCTCCGTGCCAGTGTTTTACATTGGCAGGTATATTTACGACATCACCTGCACTCAATAGCCGAGCTGGTTGTCCTTCTTCTTGATAATACCCATTTCCGCCTGTTACAAGGAGAAATTGCCCTACATCATGGGTGTGCCAGTTGTTCCTCGCATTTGGGGCAAATGTTACATTGCCAACAGCGATATTATGATGCGATTCAGGTAGAATCAGCATTTGCAGATAGGTTTCACCGATAAACAGATTGTTCGTAACAAGGTCTCCTTTTGGATATATCACACTGTTTGACAATGGTGGCAGAGCATTATCAGCAAATATCTCTGTTGCGAGATTAAAAGCCGACCACGCTTTAGCCCAGCCTGCATAGAAAGCTAAGTGCGTTATACTTTCAGAAATTTCTGTTCTTGTTACTCCATTTTGTTTGGCAAAATTCAAATGAAAGCCTAATTGTGCGAAGTTTCCACCGCTGATGAGAGCTGCTACAGTAATCATGCTTCTGTCTCTTGGTGAAAGTTCCAATTCTCGTGACCATATTTCACCAAACAGAACATCATCGTTTAGCTCTGCAAATATCGGAGCAAATTCATTAAGAGCATTGCGTCCCGCAGTTTGCCTTGCCCCAACAATCCCACTTTGATTTTCTGCACTCCCTATTATTGCTGATTTGTATTGGTCATCATTTAGTGAGGTGAACCATTGTGTTTCACCCGGTGTAATGGCAATGTGAACGAACCAACTATCAAGAGACGCTCCGTGCCAGTGCCTCACATTTGCAGGTATATTTACAACATCACCTGCACGCAATAGTCGGGCGGGTTGCCCTTCTTCTTGATAATATCCAGTTCCACCTGTTACAAGAAGAAACTGCCCCACATCGTGAGCGTGCCAGTTATTTCTTGCACCGGGAGAAAATGTTACATTGCTGACTGCGATATTATGAGGAGATTCGGGGAGAACAAGCATTTGCAGATAGGTGTCGCCGACAAAATTATTGTTCGTAATGCGTTCACCTCTTGGAAAAATTATGCTGTTTGATAAAGGTGCATCATCAGTAAATATACCAATTGCAAGATTGAATGACGACCACGCTTTAGCCCAGCCTACATAGAAAGCCAGATGAGTAATAATTTCTGATATTTCTGTCCGTGTTATACCATTTTGCCGTGCAAAATTTAAGTGAAATCCCAATTGCTCGAAGTTTCCGCCGCTGATAAGGGCAGCGACAGTAATCATGCTTCTGTCTCTCGGCGAAAGTTCCTGTTCCCGTGACCAGACTTCCCCAAATAAAACATCATCATTTAGCTCGGCAAATTTTGGAGCAAATTCTCCAAGTGCTGCTCGACCTGCTGTTTGTCTTACTCTTGTTCTTGACATATCTACCTCCCGAATAGTGCGAGCTGATACATTGGTTGAAGCAAAGTGTTCTGCTGACGCCTCTGCTACTTGGTTTTGATTAACTGACTGTACCACAGCTCTTCCAGCACAGCCAGTTAAAGACATCAAAACGATAAACAGAAGACAGATGGTCAGTGTTGTTGGTGATGTGTAAATTTTCATTAAAGACCTCCAAATCATTGACTCTCAAGCAAGTTTAAGGTTTTTAACCATTCTGATACATGGTCGGCATTATTAGCATCAAAACCATTAAGGACTGTTGCGTCTTGTGCCAGTTTTTCTATATCGCTGATAGTGCGGTTCAAACCACCTCCACCATGTGTAATAAATGGAATTATGGTCTTACCTGTGAAGTCTGCCGATGATAAAAATGTAGAAAGCGGCGGTGCTATTGTGTTCCACCAATTAGGTGAACCTACAAAAATAACATCATATTCACTTATCTCAGGTAAATCACCTTTTAGGGTTGGCTGATAACCCTTAGCTATCTCATGCTTCGCCTGTTCGACAACAGTGTCAAAATCTCGTGGATATTGGTTTTGCTCTATAATCTCATAAACATCACCACCAACGATAGAGTGAATTTGTTTGGCAACTTTTTTGGTTTTGCCTGTATGAGAATAAAACGCTACAAGTATTCTTTTCATTGAATTACTCCTCTATTATTTCAAATTTCGCCACCAAAGAACCAGCTGTGGCGAATGCTTCTATTCCTTCGTCAATTCTTCCCAAAAATATCAAGCCACCAGCATAACCAAAATCACCATAAAATATGGCGATATTACCCCAAGGGGCATAAAAGGTTATATCCCCAATCGATGGGTCGTAACCAGCTGGAGAACCTGCTGTTGTTAAGGCTCTGGGAAGACTGCTAACTTTTTCGATACGGTTATAGTCGGTCATAGTCAATGTCAAAGGCATCAATGATATAAAATCATGTGCCGTTGCATTATCTGCCATTGTTGCTGTCAATACCGTATCGCCTATTGTAATATTTATTTTCATGTCGCTCTCGCTTGGTATGTTGTTATTCTCTGAACTTCGTGCCACATTGCCATTACACGAAGCCACTGTCATTATGACTGTTGCTATTAATAAAAACAATCTTTTCATATTTCAATCTTATGACAAACTTTCATTGGCAACCGAAATCGAGCTACTGT
Organism: Candidatus Cloacimonadota bacterium; assembly: GCA_009777575.1. GTDB lineage: Bacteria > Cloacimonadota > Cloacimonadia > Cloacimonadales > WRIO01 > WRLO01. The sequence goes on along the minus strand of WRLO01000082.1, from coordinate 2,370 downwards.
AGATTTCATTTGCCTTCTTCATATTGGCAACTATATCAATGCCAAAGGGACAGCGTGGCACACACAAACCGCATTCTGTGCAAGCTGAGGCTTTCACAGTTAAGTTAGCATAATTTTCCATCATTTCAGAGTTTATGCCTCTTATGGTGGCATCATCTAAAAGACGAGTAACTCTGCCAATATCTATTTGAGCCGTGCAAGGTAAGCAATGATTGCAATAAAGACATTTTTTAGCTATCTCGCCAGTAACACTGTTCAAGATACCTGAATAATCAAGTTCTGATGGAGTTGCTTGATAATAAGATAAGGCATCTTCAAGCTGTTTTTCATTTTTCATACCAATAAAAACACTGCTCACAGCAGGTCTGTTGAGAGCATAATGAATGCACTGTGGCACTGTCATTGTCTGATCAAATGGCGAGCCAAGCGGGTCAACGAGACTGCCTGCGGCAAGGGCTTTCATTACTGAAATACCAACGCCTTTTTCTACGCAGAGCGAGTAAAACGCTGCTCTTTTGGGGTCAATATTCAAATCTCTTGGATAAGCATCATCGTCAGACATCGTAAAAAAGCGTTCCATGTCGTTGAAAAGCAAGTCAAAAAGAGGGCTAATGCTAAACATCACCACATCAAAATTCCCAGACCTAACCATCTCAGAGGCTACATCCGCTTCATGTGAACTGAAACCAAGAGCTTTGAAAACACCTTTCTTTTTCTGCTGAAGCATATAGTCTATCAACCCACTCTGCACAGCCGCATTATATTCGTCAATCTGGTCAATGCAGTGCAACATAGCAATATCGATATAATCTGTTTTTAGGCGAGATAATAGGTCTTCCATGTGTGCTTTTGACTTATGTAAATCCTGCGTTCTTGCTTCTTGCCCATTTTCTATGCTTAATCCCAAATGACCTTGAATAATCATCTTATACCTGCGACCTTCTAAAACTCTGCCAACAACATCTCTGTCGTCAGGTCTTGAAAGGCACAAGTCGAGAAAATTTATACCAGCGTCTATCCCAATGTCAATCATCCTACTAAGCATCTGTTCTCCTGTCTCACGAAAATAAGTGCATCCAAACCCTATCTCGCTAACCAGTATGTCCGTTTTACCAAGTTTTCTGTATTTCATACAAACACAGTCCTCCACTTAATTTATTATATTAGTTCTTGTTAATATACTCATGTAATTTGCTCCTTGTTAGTAAATCCATCTATTAGTATTTCAGTATGTAACATATGATATTCCACAAATTCTTGTAATTTATGCTCAGTTATATTTATCTTTACATTCGCACCACCCACCAATATACATGCAAACATCATTTCCACTATTTTTTCAATCTTTTCAGCATATTTTGGTTTTATCACACCTTGTTCTGTTCCAAACTTAAATATGGACTCCAATATTTCTGAAAATTCCCTTAATAGTTTTGCTCTAAATTCACGCAATTTCTTGAAATAAATCGGCGAGTCTTCATTCAATATCTGCAACATTAATTGATAATCAGAGACAAATGATTTAATAGGCTCTAAAATAAAAGCTCGGAATTTGTCTTCAAAGGTATTTGCCTGATCTATTTTTGACATAATTTCAATCTTTGCTTCGGCAAAAACCTTCTCTAATAAAGCTAAAAATATACTCTCTTTTGAATCAAAATAATTATATATTGTGCCTTTAGCTATCATCGCATCTCTTGCGATTTCATCAACTGATGTTTTCATATAACCTTGCTTAACAAATAATTTGTTAGCCACTTCAAAAATAGCTTCTACTTTCTCTGGTTGCATTTCCAACCTCCTTGTAAAACTTACACTGACTAATTGTGTCCATTTAGTCATCATGTAATATTAAACAACCGAGATTGAAAAATCTTTCATTTTTTTTTTAACTTTTTAAACTTTTTTTTGCTGGGTAGAAACTCCATATTCATGCGGGTTTTATGATTTAATTTATTTATAGAAAATTTGAAGACTAACCTTAATTTATGATAAAGGAAATGAATATTGATTTGCAAATAAATGGTGTTATATAGGTTCAGAAGTTTTCTACTAATACTAAAAAGAGGAGTTTTTTTATAATATTTTAATCATTTTTTAACTATAATATCTCTTGTGGGTAGTTGTTTTTTATTTATTTAGCAAGATGATGGGCGGGTTTCCTCGCCCATCACCTCCTAAAAAGAGCATATCCATAGTCTTTACAGTCCTTCTGCTTGTAAAGGAACTTAGTTAGTTATGCTTTTTAATATCAGAAATTGAAATTGACACCAAGTCCGACGCCAAATACAGGGTCACCTACATCTGCTCCGATATTAGAAATAGGCACATCAAGATACATTGACAGCCCATTCACTGGTGGAATATCCA
>WRLO01000081.1 GCA_009777575.1 Candidatus Cloacimonadota bacterium | reverse complement strand
AAAAAAAAAATAAAAATATAATTTAAATTTAAAAAAAAAAAAAAAAAAAAAAAAAAAAAAAATTAAAAAAAAAATTTTTTTTTTTTTTTTTTTTTCTATTTTTTTTTTTTTTTTTTTTTTAAAAAAAAAAAAATTTTCCCCCCCCCCCCCCCCCCCGAATATATTGTAAAATAAGCATTTACGACACATTTTTATCTTATTTTTTCTTCCTAAAATTTCACAAAACTGACACGGGAATCTTCCCCAAAATTTTCTTTCTCACAAGCTTGTATTTCTGTATCTTCACTAATAACAAATTCAAACACTATAAAACCATACATATTCTGTTACAAAACAGTTATGATAAAAAACAAAGAGGAGCTTTTTTATGAAAAAAAGTAGAGTATTATGGACAATAATGTTGATTCTTGTCCTTGTTACGACAAATAGTTGTTCTTTATTTAGAAAAAAAACAACTATAGTTGATGTATTTTGGGACACAAGCTTTTTGCAGAATGTGACTCGATTGACTGAAGATCGATTGGTAAAAAGGATGCCAAAGATTTCTCCAGATGGGGAAAAACTGTTGTATGGAGAAAATGACAGAAGAGGCTGGAACATAGTTTTCTTCAGAGATGTGAGAGTGCCGGCTAAGACAATGTTGATTTCTGGCAATTCATTTAACTCAGCTTGGTACCCCAACAGCAGCAATTTTGTCTATGTTTCTATAGAAGCTGGTAGCTCAAGAATCATCCGTTCTGCAATCACCGGCGGAGGCAGGACTTATGTTACTCGGAATCCTGTTGGTAGAAATGATGATTTACCATCTGTAAAAGATGATCTAATTTTGTTCCAAACAGAGATAACCGCTGATAACTGGCAAATTGTCAGCATGAAAGACAATGGAACTGAAATCACCTTTTTAGGAGAGGGACAGCATCCATCATGGCATCCCACAGAACCAAAATTTGTGTTTACGCGCAATGGTGATGTATTTGAGATGGATTTAGAATCTCTTCAAGCTACAGAACTATATTCTGATCCAAATTTTAGAAGCACATTGCCAAGCTATTCAGCTGATGGGGAGTTTATTGTTTTTCAAAAAGGAGCAGAAAGGAGAGTCGGTACTACGAAAGTAAGTAGAGTTGGTAGACTTTTTAGAAGTTCATCAAGGGGAGAGTCAACTGTAAACAAATGGCAGATATTTATCATGCGTGCCAATGGAACCAATCTCACAACCATAACTTTTAGCACTGTTAATTCATTTCATCCTTCAATGGATATTAATGGTTTTGTGTATTTCGTTTCAGATGCAAGTGGTTATAATGAGATATACCGTGCAAGGGTGAGTTTAAACTAAGGGAAGAGCCTTTCTTAAGTGAAGGATATTGTCTTTATTTTGGGGCGATTTTGTTTGCTTGATGAATTGATTATACAAAATGATTAATTCATTTCGTGAGAAAGCGACAGATTATCGCCCCAATTTAATGTAGACATCAATAAATAGTTAACATACAAAATTAAAGGAGATACAATGAATAAAACAAAAATATTTTTTATTATTATCCATATTCTCATTTTTATGGGAATAAATCATAATTTAGAAGCTCAGGATAATCTGTCGAATAGACGACATATTTCTGTAGTAGAAAGAAGAATAGTGTTTGACATGAGAGCTTTGGGGTCTATTGAAAGTAGCACGCCAACACAAGATAATTCAATAGCAGAGTCTCATTTACAAAGAGTTAGTAGAGCTGAATTATATCAGCAAGCGAGTATAAATCATCCTAATATGAATATAGATGTTATTGATATCACTTGGACACGTGATACAACTGTATTCTATCCGAATAGAGCATATATATTAAGAGGAAATGTCATTTCCTTAGATAGAAATTTTGATAATACCTCGCAATCCCAAAGGAATGTATCAACAAATCCAGCTACTCCTCAATATACAAACTCACTGGAAAGTGCACTTGAAAATGCAGTTGTTCAGGCATTTGATGAAATTCGACAAAGACAAGTCATTTTAATAGAAGAGGTTGATGCTCGCCCTAGAACCTTTAGAAATACAGTAAAAAACATTGCTGAGGGCTATGTGCATGAAGAAGGTTTCCGCGTGGTAGAAAGATCAGAAAGCGAATTGGAAAGAATTAGAACAGAACAACAAAGACAATTAGGTGGAGATTATGATGAGCGAACCTCAGTGTCTGTAGGTAGGTTGGTAGGAGCAAGATATGTATTGTTCATCAGTGTCGATGGAGATAGAAATTCTGGTTTTGTGAACATGAGATTGATTGATGTAGAGACAGGAATACTATCAGGCAGAGGTAGTGCGAGATATTGATGAGTGAGGGGGGGCTACCAAACCATTTTCTTACGGAAAATTTAAGGTAATCGACTTCTCAAGCTTTGGTCATCAATGAGTAATAAAAATTCTATTGTCTTTATCATCTTTTTCATCATGAAAATCTATCATTGTTTTGTTGGGGACGCAAACGATAGGCTGTTTATTAGACCATCCTTGATTAACGCAAAGTTGATCTTTACAAGTAGAAAAAGATATTTTTGCTTTTCCTTCAAAAATTACAATAGTTACGAGAGTATCTAAATGGATAGTGTTTTCTCTATTTAGAGCAAATATCCCATAAATTTCATTGTTGAAATGAATAATAGCTTCGTTTTTATCTTTATTCAATAAAAAGAGAAAGCTAATAACAGCCGATGAGAGTATCAACGCAATGATTACAATGTCTGCTTTGGTGAGAAGTTTGAGAAAATTTACACTTTCAGTTTCAGGGATGGAGTTTGGTTTAAGGCTATTTTTGATAAAACTCTCCTATCTTTTCAGAAATATACACTATTTGCTCTTCTGTCAATTCAGAGCACATTGGTAAACTTAATATCTTTGATTGAAAATCATTTGTATTAGGAAAATCATCAATAGAAAGATTTAAATATTTATAAGCATCAAGAAAAGGCAAACCTATTGGATAATGAATACCTGTATTAATACCGTTTTTTTGGAGATGATTTATTAGTGCTTCTCTATGATTTACACGAACGACATATAAATGATAGACATGTTGAGAGTCTTTGAATCTCTTTTCCTGAAAAATGGGACAGATTAAATCCGACCCAATACTATTTAAAAGATTATTGTATAAACCAGCATTATGAATCCTTTTTTTATTCCAGTCATTCAAGTATTTTAGCTTTACATAAAGAATTGCAGCCTGCAAATTGTCAAGTCTTGAGTTCCTACCTACAAATTTGTGATTGAATTTATCAATTCTACCATGATTTGAGAGCATTTTTACCTTTTGAGCAATCTGAGAGTCGTTTGTTACGACAGCACCGCCATCTCCATAAGCACCTAAATTTTTGCCAGGGTAAAAACTAAAAACGGCTAAATCACCTATAGTCCCGATATTTTGGTCATTGTATATTGCTCCATGAGCTTGAGCAGCGTCCTCAATAATATAAAGATTGTATTTTTGAGCAATTTTTTTGATTGCTTCCATATCAGCAGGATGACCATACAAGTGAACAGGTATTATGCAACGAGTTTTGGAGTTTATTTTTTCTTCAATCTTTTTAGCATCAATGCAATAACTCTCTTTATCACAATCGACAAAAACTACTTCGGCACCGATGTTTGTCACGGCTTCGGCAGTTGCTATAAAGCTATTTGCAGGGACAATAACTTGGTCGCCTTTTTTAATATTAAGTGAAAGTAAAGCTATTTCTAATCCATCAGTGCCGTTACCGACTCCAATGCAATGATTAATGCCTAAGAAATCAGCAAAATTTTCACAAAATAGTCTGTTATATTTGCCATTTATATATTCAACAGAAGAGATGACTTCTTGAATAATATCTTTTATTTCAGGCTCTATTGTTTTTTGTTGAGCTTTTAAATTTATGAAAGGAATGTTCATTATTTTCTCTTATTAATTGTTATTTATTTTCGTTTTTTCTGGCAGGATTACCTACATAAGTCCCCGGTTCAGTTATATCCTTTGTAACTACTGCACCAGCGCCAATAACTACATTGTCACAGATAGAAACCGGTAAAATAGTCGCATTTGAACCAATATAAACATTTTTACCAATATTTGTTTTTTGCCAGAGAGATTTATCGCCTTTTGCTGGGCAACCGTTTGAAAATTTGTCATTTACAAACATAACACCATGTCCGATAAAACAATCATCTCCAATGGAGACTAAACTACAGATAAAAGTGTGGGATTGAATTTTTGTTCTTTTACCGATAATGACATCAGCTTGTATTTCTACAAAAGGTCCAATAGAACAATCGTCTCCTATTTGACACGAGTATAGATTTACAGGCTTGACAATTTTAACCCCTTTACCAAAATTGACATTTATTATGTCTGATTCGTTTAATGAGATAGTCATTTTGTCCTCTTTTATTTAATAAATCAATGTTTAAGTAAAAGAATAAAAATGAGTATAAAAAGTCAATAATTTTTTTAAAGGAGAAAAATGAATAAATTAAGATTTGCAATAGTAGGTTGTGGCAGGATAGCCTCAAAACATGCAGAAATATTGAAATATCATCTACCTCAAGCAGAATTAGTTGCTGTCTGCGATATAGTTAAAGAAAAAGCTATAAACATAGCGCAAAAATACGGAGTTAAACATTATTTTTTGTATGATGAAATGCTCAAAAATGAAGAAGTAGAAATTGTTTCTATCCTTACAGAAAGCGGAAATCATGCAAAACATACGATAGATATTGTAGATAAATATAAAAAACATATTGTAGTGGAAAAACCTATGGCATTGACCCTCGATGATGCTGACAAAATGATAGAAATTTGCGATAAATACGATAAAAAATTATTTGTGGTTAAGCAAAATAGGTATAATTTACCAGTGATAAAACTAAGAGAAGCCCTTGAAAACAATAGATTTGGACGCTTGATAACGGGAACAGTGAGAGTCCGCTGGTGTAGAACACAAGATTATTATGATCAAGACCCTTGGCGTGGGACATGGGCATTGGATGGAGGTGTTTTTACAAATCAAGCATCACATCATATAGATTTATTAGAATGGATGCTGGGAGAGCCTATTTCAGTATTTGCAAAAGGTAGAACCTTTTTAGCTAATATCGAATCTGAAGATACTGGAGTAGCAATCATCAATTTTCAAAATGGAGCAATAGGTTTAGTAGAAGCGACTACCGCTACCAGACCGAAAGATTTAGAAGGTTCGATATCAATTCTTGGAGAGAAAGGGAGTGTAGTGATAGGTGGATTTGCTGTCAATGAAATGCAGACTTGGAGCTTTGTAGATCCGTTGCCAGAGGATAGTTTAGTCATAGAGAGTTTTAAAGAAAACCCACCCAATGTTTACGGATTTGGGCATATTAAATACCTTGAAGATGTTTGTGATTCTGTGATAAACAATAAAAAAGCTATAGTAGACGGAATAGAAGGCAGAAAATCATTGGAGTTGATCAATGCAATTTATGAGTCGATAGAAACAAATAAAGAGGTGTCAATTCGTTTTCAATCCCAAAGATGTAAGCTGGGAGGTAAGTTTTTTTCAATATGAAGAATATAATCGTGATACAATTGGCAAGACTTGGCGATATCATACAAAGCGTGCCATTATTAGAGGAAATAAAGAGTGTTTATATAGGATTTAACATATATTTATTTGTTAACGATATTTTTAAGGAAAGCTCGATTTTTTTAAATAATATAAATATCATACCAGTCATTTTAGAAAATTTGGTCGATGAAAAAGGAGATATATTAACAAATCAAGGCACAGAACAATACTTACACAACTTAACTGAAAGATTTGAGAATCAAGCATTAATTTTAATCAATTTAAATAATTCTTGTATTGCAAAAAAAATAGCAGCTTATGTTTATTCTGAAAAAAAACTCGGTTTTGGAGCGAAAGACTCTGAAGAATGGACTTCTTTTGTCACTTCTTTTTTAAATACACGGCATTTGGGGTCTGTGAATTTAGTTGATATATTTAAAAGGTTTTTGAAAAAAGACTATCAAAATTATTTGCCTTTAAAGAAAATATCAATATCAAACTCATCATCGAATGAGAAAAAACAACAACAATTAAGCCCAACTAAAGGATTAAAATCAATCGGTATCCAGTGCGGAGCCAGAAATATCAAACGACAATTTACTCAACAGCATTATATTGATATTACAAGCCACTATTTGGAAAAGAATTACATTGTATATTTACTCGGATTGAAAAGTGAGATGCAAGTAGCAAAGAAAATTTTAGATAAAATCAATCATCCCAATTTGATTGATACCACTGGAAAGACAGATTTGTCGGAACTTGTAAATATAATATCAAAATGTGAAAGGATTTATACACCGGATACAGGGACAATGCACTTAGCTGCCTTGTGTGGAACACCCTTTACTGCTTTTTTCTGTGGTCCGGCATATCCTTATGAGACACTTGCTTACACAGAAAAATGCGAAGTATTTTTACCAAGCTGGGAAGTATTTAAATGTTATCCCTGTAAAGATGATGCCTTATGCCCCAATAATTATGCTTGTCATAGATTTAGTTTTAAAAAGATATTTACAGAAGGCTATGATGAAGATTTTTTAAGTTTAGATGTAAAATATGATGAAATTGGTCAAGTTCTGACACCAATTGATGAAATGGCATTATTGTGGCGATGTTTTATGAGGTATTATTTTAATAGTATACAGGATAGTTTAAATGTTTTTCTGCCAATATCAACAAGTATGAAAAAGAAAATAGAAAGAGAATTAAAATTATGGGAAGTTTTAGATATCAATGATTTAGAAGCTTCAGAGGTAAATTTTTATTTTCTAAAACCCTTGGTTTATTATAATAAATTTAAGGCCGAGAAAAGATTAATTACTTGTGCAATAGATTATTTCAAAGAAGCCGTGACCTGATGGTTTTCTTAAATATTCACATACCCACTAAAATATGAGTTAAAATAATAAAGGATTTATATATGAAAGACAAGGAAAATGTAAACTCTGGTCATAGAGATAGGCTCAGGGAAAGGTTTTTTTCAGTAGGTTTAGAGGGATTTAAGCCTCATGAAGTATTAGAACTTTTGTTATTTACGGTTTACCCAAGAGTAGACACAAAAGTTATTGCTAAAAAAGTATTAGACTATTTTGATAATGATTTTCATAAAATGCTGAATGCAGAAAAAGCAGAGTATGAGGGATTAAAATTGAGCAATCAAGCAATCGCCTTGATAAAAATAGTTCGTGAGATAAGTATCTATCAATTGAAATTGGAGATGAAACAACGAAAAAAAATCTCCTCAACTCATGAAACGATAGATTTTTTACGAGCTTATTACAAGGGTATCCATAAAGAAGAATTTTTGGTGATATATTTAGATAATCAAAATAGAATTATAGATGTAAAATCTGAGTTTCAAGGCACTTTTAATGAAGCTAAAATCTATGTCAGAGAATTAATAAAACAATGCTTAAAATACAATGCTTCTTCTATTATTATTTCTCATAATCACCCGTCTGGAGGATTAGAACCTACATCAAATGATATCAATATAACTAATAAGATAAAAATGGCTCTTGGTTTTGTTGAGATAAGGCTGTTAGATCATATACTAATCGGAGATAATGAGTATTATTCATTTGCTGAATGGGGGCATCTATGAGGCAGATTTACTTTTATATGTATTAGATATCAACAATCCTAAAAAAGAAGATCATATCGAGACAGTAGACAAGATATTAAAAGAAATAAAAGCTGATGACAAGGATGTGATACTCGTCTTTAATAAATGTGATACATTTTATTCCTTGATGGATAAGTTTCAGAAAAAGGAAATAAAAAATACATTAGTGGGAGAATGCGAGGCTGGGGTAATAAATTGATATCCCCCCTAATCGTATATCGAAGTGGGCAAATCAGAACAAAACACCATCTCCCAGCCATGATAGACTACGATGATTTTTTTGAGGATGACACTGCCAAAGGGAGCGATACTAAACTCTTTTTTGGAGTGATGATCATCGGAATATTTCTCGAGTTGTTCGGTGGCTTCTTGGATATTTTTTTCTATTTCTTGAGAGAGTTTTTCGCCTTCAAAATCTTTTTTTATATATTTTAGTTCGATGAGATAAGCAAATTTCATATCTGGGTATTTTTGATAAAAGGGAAATAGGGTAATGTCAGCGAAACCTTTGTTCATCTCTTTTTCCGAATAACTGATATAAAAATCGTTTATATTGAGATAAATCAAGTGAAATGTTTTGATAACTGCCTCACCGTCTCTAAAATCTCTAACACTGGTCTGTATTTTGAGGAGTTTTTGGATATAATCGAAAGCTGGTTTGAAATCACCATCATAAGCCATATTTGACATACAATTAACCAGGTCATCTACCCAATTCAATCTACCATAAGGTTTTCTCAAAATACCTTTTATATAATCGTAAACGAGGTGCTTTATTGTCTCGTTAGGAATTTGTAGTAATGCCTTTCCTTTTAATGTTTTTCCAGTATATGTTAATAATCCCAGAAAATAAAGGAATGATATATAGTTTTTTGGATCTTTTAATAAACTGAAAGGAAAACTCTTGTTTATATTCGCTGAAATCATACCAGTATTGATAATCTCTGTTAAAATGTCAAAATTTCCATTAAGTTCATCTCCATGAAAGACAAGGTTTTGGAGTTTTGTGTAATCCATGCGAAGATTTTCGTCTATGATTTCTCTTGGAAATATATTTTCATTGATAGTCGAAATCAAGAAATATATGACTCCATCTGTATTATAAACTGATTCAGTCTTATTCTCCGAAAATATATAGTTGTTATACCATTTATTCAAAAGGTGTATTGCTTTATCTTTATTCAAAGGATATTGACCGGCATTTATGTAATAGTCAAAGATATCACTGACATCTTTTTCTGTAAAGCCCAGAATATTGTTGAATTTAGGCATCAAAGAGATATTCGTCCCTATATTAAAGCCGCTGGACACATCATCAAGAGTGATAGGTGAAACACCTGTCATAAAGAGTCTTGACAAGGTGGGTTTCATGCCTGAAGTTAAAGATTTAAGTGTTCTAAAGAAATCTTTGAAAAAACCATTCTGACAAGTTATTTTCTGATATAATTCAGCACCTTCTTCAGAAAGTAGAGCATTGGTAAAATTGTCGTATTCATCGATAAATATATATAATTTTTGGTTAGCTGCTCTAATCCCGTGAGCCAAAATGTTTAATTTTTCACTTGCTGAATAGAATGTATTTACCATTTCGACAATATCATCACTAATAAACACTTTGTAATTTTTCATAAATGCCCATATCTCAATATTACAATAGTCATTGAAACTCTTTTGCAGGTCATCTGTTGCCTGCTTTACAGCTGAAAAATCGAGATATAAAACGAGATATTTGCTTCTTTCCTCTGTTTGATTGCTTAATATCCAGGTATCTTTGAAGAGAATGTCAAAATTATCTTTATTGGCAATATCATAATATAGGGCTAGCATCGATAAAAACATTGATTTACCAAAGCGACGAGGACGGATGAGAAAATTGAAAGGTGTTTTCTCAATCTCAGGGATAAACATCGTCTTGTCTACATAATAGGCATTTCTTTCTGAAATATCAGCAAAACTTGAAATACCGTATTGAATACTCTTTAGCTTTTCCATATTTTACTTCCTTTCAATTTAATAATTAGTAATTACTAATTATTAACTCTCACCACACCCCTGTCCCAAGTTTCCATATCACCAGTTTTACTCCGTCATGTTCTGCGTATTCATTTGGTTCGTCAGCTGTCCATTTTTGAGTTTCATTTCGGTCAAAGATAATGATTTGGGCTTCATGGACACCGCAATATTTAGCATAATCTGCGGTTTGGATGATGGCTTCATCTCTGATAGATTCGTATTTATGCTTAGTATTTATTACTTTTAATTCTATTACTATCTTTTCTGTGTGATAGGCATTATTTTTTTTGTATGTCCGTTTTATCATTATGTCGGTTCGTCTATTGCCGAGGGCATATTCACGATTTATATATGCTCCGCTATTAAGCATTCTCTGCAAAAAAGCCTGAAAAACTAGATGAGGAGCGGCTTCTTGGTAACCTTTTATAGTGCTTGCCCAGATTGCTGTATTTTCATTCCAAAACTCTTTAAATTGCCTTAGTAATTCTTGCACATTTATGCTGTCGTCATCGTTAATCCAGTCTGGGTCGAACCTTCTCGGCAAAAAGGATTGTGTGTCCTCGGTTAATGTCCTAGGAATGACCTCTTTGTAAATCTTATTAGCAATTTCAAGACCTGTTTTTGTGAACTTTATCAAGCCAAGGTCGATACAATACTGAGCATCGTCTTTATTTGGTTGTGTATCAAGACCAAGAACCATTGGTAAAATCACATTAAGGACTCTCGGTTCATCGAGTTTATCAGCCAGCTGGTCAAGGTGAGTCTGTCGTGCTAAAATGAGCCTTTCTTTTGCCATTTCAAGCTTTTCAACAGTGATGGTGATACTTCTGTCTCTGTTTTCTTTCATTTTATGGGTAACTTCACGAGCGAGGGCATTAACCAGCCAAGGCTGACCATCTGTGTATTCCATCACTAGATCAAAGCAGTCATCGGCAAATACCTGACCTGTTTCTGTAGTATGCTGATTATAAAGCTCAATCACTTCTTCTTTTGAAAAATTTCCGAGCCTGAGTGACTCGGTCTTTATATTAAAGGCACTACCACCTGTGATAATCTCTTGGTTGCTGGTATGGATACGGTAGTCTTTTATGTCTCGGACACCGCATAGTATAATGGTAGATGGGAAATTTTCTGGTCTTTTGTCATAACCAGCTCTGAGCTGCCTCAGGACAGAAATCAAGGTATCACCTATCAATGAGTCTATTTCATCGATAAACATGACGATGGGCTTTTTGATCAGGTTTGATAAATACTCAAGCATTTCATTTAAAGCATTTATAGATGCTCTTGTCTTGTAAAAAGCAATAGACTCTTCTGTAGGAAAATCTTCCTTTAAGACTCCACGCATCCTACTTAAAATCTCTTGCACAAACTCATCAGTTGCTTTCTTTATATCGTGCCGCCATGCCTGTCCGACCTCAAAGTTCACATAAACCGCAAAATACTTGCCCTCTTTATTGAGATAATCTCTTAATGCAAGCAAGCAGCTTGTCTTTCCTGTTTGACGAGGGGCATGCAGGATGAAATACTTTTCTTCTTCTATTAACCCTAATATTTCCCCTGTATTCCAGCGGGTAAGAGGGTCTATCCTATACGCGCTAGGTCGATTTACTGGTCCAGCTGTGTTGAAATGTCTCATGATATTCTCCAATTTACAATTTATAATTTATAATTACCAATTAAATTAAATAGGTTTTTTTTTGTCAATTGATATATAAAAATTTATAATTTATAATTAACCTTTAAATTTACAATTTATAATTTAAAATTTATAATTAACCTTTTGTAGGGAACGCATTTATCCGTTCCGAAAAAAAATAATAACGGAACGGCTGAAGGCGTTCCCTACATAAGGCGGAACGGCTGAAGGCGTTCCCTACAAAAGGTGGTATTTCCATTGTCAATTATAAATTATAAATTGTAAATTAAAAATCACCAACTCCCTCTCCCAAGTTTCCAGATTTCGATTTTTACGCCATCGTGCTTGACAATCTCGTTTTTTTGATTTGCTCTCCACCATTGGCTTTTATCTCTATCAAAGATAATAAGGTGGGCTTCATCGCAACCGTTAATTTGGGCATAGTGTGCTGTCTGGGGAAGAGCTTCTTTTAAAAGAGAAGAATATTTTATGCCTTTTTTGATGATTTTAAGCTCGATGATGATGTTTTGGATTAAGAAATCGCCTGACTCCGAGATTGCTTCGGAAGGATATTCAAGTGAGGAACCTCGCAATGACGGATTAGGTGAGGATTGGGGATTTGTGATTTCACTCCGTGCGCAAGCGATAAGTGATTTGTCATTTGTAATTTGAGTATACATCCACTTTATATGCAAATCAGTTCTTTTTCTACCAAGACCGTATTCTCTATTTATATATCCACCGCCATTGACTACTCTTTGTAGATAGGCTTGTAAAAAGAGCTGTGGAACTGCCTCTTTGTAGCCTGGTATATTACAAACGACCATGCCAGAGTTTTCGTTCCAAAAATCTTTAAACATTGTGAGTAGAGTTCGGACACAGATACTACCGTCTGGAGCTATCCATTTAGGTGATAGGATTGCGAAATTATCTTGTCCTATCGAAGTTAATTCTCTAGGAATTATTTCCTTGTATATACCATTTGCAAGTTGTAATGTTTTATTTTCTTTTTTTATAAGACCCAAATCGATACAATACTGCTCATCATCTGTTGAGAAATCAAATTCTTGTCCCATAACTAATGGCAAGACTACATTTCTTACTCTAACTTCTTTTAATTTATCTGCGAGTTGGTCTAGATGAGTCTGTCTTCCTAAAATAAGTCTTTCTTTTGCTCTTTCAATCATTTCAGCTGTGATAATGATACTTCTGTCTCTATTTTCTTTCATATTGTGTGTTACTTCTCGTGCAAGTGCATTTACCAGCCAAGGCTGACCATCAGTGTATTCCATCACAAGGTCAAAGCAGTCCTCAGCAAAAACCTGACCAGTTTCTCTTGTGTGTTGACTATAAAGCTCTATCACTTCATCTTTGGAAAAATTACCAAGTCTAAGGGATACGGTCTTTATATTAAAGGCACTGCCACCTGTGATAATCTCTTGATTGCTGGTGTGGATGCGGTAGTCCTTTATGTCTCTGACACCACATAAAATAATGGTAGATGGGAAATTTTCTGGTCTTTTGTCGTATCCAGCTCTGAGCTGCCTCAAGACAGAAATCAAGGTATCACCTATCAAAGCATCTATTTCATCTATGAACATCACGATTGGCTTTTTGATAAGGTTTGATAAATATTCAAGCATATCGTTTAAACTGTTGCTTGAAGCTAATGCTTTGTAATATGCAATAGATTCGTGAAATGGAAATTCATCTTTTAAAATAGCACGCATCCTACTTAAAATCTCTTGCATAAACTCATCAGTTGCTTTCTTTATATCATGTCGCCATGCTTGTCCAACCTCAAAATTTACATAAACAGCAAAATACTTGCCCTCTTTATTAAGATAATCTCTTAAAGCGAGTAAACAGCTTGTCTTTCCTGTTTGACGCGGTGCGTGTAATATGATATACTTCTTTTCATCTATTAGACCTAATATTTCCTCTGTATCCCAGCGAGTGAGAGGGTCTATTTTGTAGGCATCTGGCTGGTTTACTGGTCCAGCTGTGTTGAAATGCATATCTTCTCCTTTTGGTAATTACAAATTAATAATTACTAATTTTTTTATTAAGGCTTTTTTGTCAATCGTTTTTGTAGGGTATTCGATATGCCCCCCCCATGAAGAATGAGTTGGGAGGGAAGGGGGGGTATTGGGGTTTAGTAGGGAACGCATTTATCCGTTCTGTTATTATTATTTTTTTGGAACGGATATATGCGTTCCCTACATAAAGTGGTATTTCTATTATAAATTATCCCCAACAAATTACCTAAGGGACATGTATAACAACCATTTTAATTTCTTATATAATTTCACCATATCCATTTAATGTCGTATAATTGAATATTCTTATCTTGAGTTAAAAAAAATAAATCTTCAGCAATTGATACTGAAATTAGGTATCTATCAAAAGGGTCTTTGTGTAGATATGGGAGGGTTGAATAAACATTTAAATGATTTTTCTTTATATCTAAAAGTATTATAGAACTAGATGAAATATGATAATATAGTTCATCTATTGATAAAGAAAGCTCAAGTTTATTAAGACTTTTTTTTATAACTATTTCTAAAATAGAAATGTTGGACACATAAATATTATTTTCAAGATTCTCAATGATTTCAATTATATATTTAGGTAACTTTCCAAAATCATCAAAATACCACAATAAAACATGAGTATCCAGTAAATATTTCATTCCATATATTCCTTCATTTCATCAAGTGGCTCATCAAAATCATCAGCTATCCAGATTTTACCTTTTAAAATACCTTTAAATTCTTTCATTGGTCTTTTGTTTGTGTTTTTGACTTTCATTTCATACATCAATTGATTTTTATTACTGTTTACAATCTTTTGTAAATAGTCATCTACAACATCCTTAATGTCAAATCCTAAATCGTTTAAAATTGCGGTTGCTCTTGACTCTAACTCTGAATCAATAAAAAAACTTTTATAAAGCATACAATACTCCTTAATTGTTTTATAATGTCAATATTTTTATTTTTGTTTTTTTGTCAAATGTTTTCTGATATTTGAAAAGCTTGGATGGAAAATAAATTTTCATTCCTTGCACACAACGAAGTTGTGTGACTCTTTATAAAATAGGATGCCTCCTCAGATCCGCCTCTCCCTTCACAAACAGCGAGCGGTGTGTGAGGGTAGGGGAGGAGTGAACGGGTATATCGTCTTTTCTATAAAGAGTCACATATCATCAATATGTGTAAGGTAAATAAATTTATCTTTTTTTATGATATAAGCCATTAAAACTTTTTTAACAACCAGAAATGAAAATAGTGAAGTGTAATCTGTTGCGATAGAATATATTCTGTTAAAAAAAATACAAAAAAAAACTATGAGAGCCATGTAGGCTCCCATAGTATATTCTCAAATTTGTCGTCTGTTTTGTCAGGTTTGGTTATGGAAGAGCTCCAGTTGAGCTAATCAATACACCATATCCGTCAGCTTCAGTTCCGCCAGTAAGGGTAATAGCTGCCCAAACTTGGATTGCAGGATTCTGAACAGAAGTACCAGCAACATTGAGTCTAGTAGTAGTTCCAA
>WRLO01000080.1 GCA_009777575.1 Candidatus Cloacimonadota bacterium | reverse complement strand
AAATCATAATCTTCGATATAGCCTTTGATACGACGAATTTCATTTCGAAGAACTGTTTCATCAAAACTTTTTGTTATTCTATTCATATTTCGTTTCCTTTCTATGTAACTCTATTTTTTGAAAATATTGCAACGAAATATGTAACTTCTACAGCAATGACGAACCGAAGCGACCTCGCAACGACGGAAAGGGGGTAGTGACACAGAGATTGCTTCGTAAGAACAGCAAGAAGTGACCTCGCAACGACGGAGTCCTCTCCGAAAAGTCGTTTGCATAGAGATGTTAGCTCTATAGAAAGGAATATATGCACCATGTCGCATCTTGTAGGGATGCTACAAAATGTGCCAATTGATTGGTTGCATCCCTACGGTATACGGGTTCGGAGTATGCCTCATTTTCTACCGAGCTTCACATACCTAAAGGCTTATGTAAAGTAAAATTTATAAATATACTTTTCGGAGAGTGAGCATTACTTCAAAAGCACCATTCTTTTAGTTTGAACAAAGTCTTCTGCAACCATTCTGTAAAAATACACTCCACTCCCGACTTCATACCCATTGTCATCGCGACCATTCCAGACTATGTTATGTTCGCCAGCATTATGCATTCCATCAACAAGAATACGAACCAATTGACCTCTTAGATTAAAGATTTGGATTGTCACATTGCTTATTTCAGAAGTGTTATATTTTATAAGAGTTTCAGGATTGAAAGGATTAGGATAATTTCCAATCAATTCTGTAATCATGGGTAATTGATTTAAATCATTTTCTGAAACATGAATTATCACTTCAATTTCGACAGGTTTTGATTTTCCGAGCTGATAAACAGCTATAATCTGGTAGACATATTCACCATTTTCTAAATAAGTATCAAGAAAAGTATTTTCTTGAATGGTATCTATAGTCAAAACCACTTCATCACGCAAGACAATATATCCTAAAAGGACATCGGAATCTGTGGTTTCTAGGGGTGCTTCCCATATCAAATCCACCTCGTAGTTAAGAACATTGGCTATGAGATTATTGGGTTCAGGAAACATCAGGTTTACATCTTTGGCAATCAGGTCATTATTTGAACGAATTTGAACATAAAAACCGTGCAAATCTTCATTTAAGATACCTATAATATCAAAATATGATGAGGGAAAAATGTCAACAATATCTTCATTGAATTTTAAGCGAATATCACCATGAAAATTTGAAAGGATGATATAATTATCTTGGTTTAAGCTCCAATCTGCCACTGGATAAAATGATTTTATTCCAATAAGAGTTCCTATACGCGGTTTTGCAGTTTCTGGGGTGGTAAAAAACGAAGTTGTTTGAATAAAAGGCTCAGGCAATGATCCAGTTCCAGTCCTTATTATTCCATTTGGTTCTATTATTCTTATCCCATCTGTTATCATCAAATTTCCAACAATTGTATATGTATCACCTTCAGTAACATAAAATGAAGGTCTTGTAGAGACGCCCGGAGTATACAAATCACTGCATATAACCTCCATGACATTTTTTCCTAATATTTTTATGCCAAAATCATCGCTCTGAATATAAAAATCATTTATATTATCATTTATGTCGCCTTGATTGTTTAATGCGACACCATTAATGATGACTTCGATACCATTTGATAAATTAGGATTGGTCCTTAAATCTTGGATGCTTCTAAAGGTAATAAGCTGATTAAAAGCGTTATCCAGCCAAGTCAATCTTTGAGATAACCAATTTTTTAAGAAATTGATTTCCCATTCAAAAGTATGGTTACCTTGTTCTGGTTTTTCCAATTCTACTCTGTTTTGAGCTATTGGCCATTTCTGGAAATTTCTAATTTGAGCATCGTTTAAATACTCTACTCTTTCATCAATAAAAAATGAAAAATTATTAAAATCTAATTTTTTTTCATTCCATCTTTGAACAACGGCTGCTACAAAAGTAGGGCATTCAAAAAGTCTTGGATAATATTTTTTAGCAGGTGGGGGCCACCCAACATTTGAATGGTGTCTAATCCAAAAACCTTCTGGTGAACGGACAGTGCCGGGCCAGACATACATGTCTTGAAAATTACCATAATTTCCAAAACTTAAATCAAAGTCCCATAAAGGACCTTTGAACAGTTTTTCAAAAGCAGGGTCGTAATACATATAAACGCTTGAAATGTCCCTTGCATCGGGGTTTTTGGATATTTCATTGATAAGATACCAATCAATAAAAGAGTAAATATCAAGGTATTTTCTCCAACCTGTTTCTGGATGAGTAAAACTACTCGAAAATAAGGTATTTTCTACTTCAGTCATATATTCTCTTATAGCAACTAAAATAACATGATCAGGATGAGTAGTATCCAGTCGTGCTGCGGGTAAGTCTAAACTAGGTAAGGTAAGATTAATAGAATATCTTGCTGTTGTAGTGTCAAACAAAAATTCTGTAGGATCTCTTCTGATACAATGTTCGAGAATAAATCCACCATTTAAATTGTTTAGTGAGATTAAGTCTATATTGATCCTGTCAACACCATCACGAATGTTTTCTATCGCTTGGTAAATGCCTCTATAAGTTCCGTTTAGATATAAATCCAGGTGTTGAGTTCTCGGCACCCAAGCCATATTATCAAGTAAATCTCCAAAAAAATCAAAAGCAAGTTCACCTCTTAACAATGACTTATCTGCATGATTTGCTAAAAGAGCAAAACGAAAATGAGCAGGCATACCGAAGAAAGGTCTATATTCATCATTGTTTTCAAACCTTAGATTGTATGGTGTTTTGGGCCACCAACGAGTAGAATTTCCTCTTGCTCTGATACGGGTAAATCCAGTAAATACTAAAGCCTCCGTTTCATCGTTTTCGTGATATTCTGCATCCCTTATCCAATCCTCATTTTCAGGTGGAATCTCGATTAAATGTGCTTGATTTGGTCTGTGAGTGTATCTCAGATCGATAATCAAGTAAGGGAGACCATTAAAAATCAATGGGTCTATCAGGTCATAAGGGTTATCATTAGTTTGAGGCATTTGAAGAGAAGAGTTAAAACCGTTATTTTGCGCATCCATTGAAAATGATAAACCATAGATATTGGCAGTGACAAACATAGCTAATATCATCATAAAGTGAAAAAATTTAAGATTCATAATACAATTTCCTTTTGTTTATTTATGGTTTTTGTCATTTTATTTTTATTAGCAAATTTGTCAAGCTCTTTTTAGATCTAATATTTCCTAGCAATAAAAGCTTGATATCGCTACATCGTAGATTAGCAAATAAAGCAGATATCTACTGTTATATCAATGTATTAAGAAACTATTCTTTTTTATTCTTATCTACATCTACCTCAACTATTTTATCTATGTAGTCTCTATACAGAGGTATCAAATCTTCTAACTGGACATATTTTTTCTAATTTAGATAAGACTGTTGTTAAATTGATTATGGAGCAAGTTATATTGATTTTCTATCAATTTTTCTAAATTTGTATTTGAAAAAACAGCGATTTCTTGCATTGTTTTCAAAACATCATGAGAACCTTCATTATCTATATCGGTTTCAAATCCGTAGTTATGTTTTTCAAATATTTCATTTAGTATTTTTTGAGAATTTTTCACTTTGAGTATATTTTTATTTATTGAATAAATAACATTTAGCTTCTTAAAAGCGTTTATAACATCAATAGATCCTTGAAATGAATGCATAATGTATAATAAATCTGGAAAATTATTTTTTATGATAACCAAAAGTTCATAATAATATCGAACACAGTGAATTATAACAGGTTTATTAAAATCATGAGCTATTTCAAGAAAGTTCAGAAAGACTTTTTTTTGCCATTCAAAATCAGCGAATCTTTTATCAAGTCCTATCTCGCCTATAGCGAAGATTTTATTATTTTTTAGAAGATCAATGATTGTTTCCTCTCTGACGCTGTCTTTGGGATAAAGAGGGTGTTGTCCTATTGTTAATAAAATATTATTATTAATCATCTGTTTCGACTCATCAGTTAGGTCAGTTATATCTGTTTCAACCAAAGGATTATGTAAGTATACTCTTTTTATTAGCTTACTTTTATTAAAATTCATATCCATAAAATCAAGAGGTTTTTGTAAATGGCAATGTAAATTTATTAGTTTAATATATAATACCTCCTACGCAATTCATATTTTCAAAAAACATCTATTACCATTTTATTAGATTTGTCTTTTTAACATGCTTTAACTATAGTAGATAGTAGTATTTAATATTCAGTAGTCATTAATCACTCATTTTCCTGAGCATCTTTATTTACATTTTTAGTTTCATTAGTCTCATTGTTTGCCTCCAACATCTCTTCTTCTATATCTTTTAAGATATTTTCTAAATTTGATGTTTTATTCTTTTTGACAAGCGGGTTTAGAAGTTTAGTCAAATTATTGTTTTCAGAGTTTTGAAAAGATATTTTTCCTTTGTCCATATTGAGATACTCCTTGTTAAAATATGATATTAATAATCCTGAATCTATGCTCAAATGTATTGTTGTATATGTTTTTGAGTTTTTAACATAGTCATTGTAAATTTTTGTTGTTTTGTGGGAATCTATGTTATCTGCTACAATAATAGCTCCATTAGTGAGCTTTTTTTCTAATATTTGTAGGTATTTAAGATAATTCGGTTTATTTGCGTCAATAAATAAAAAATCAATTTCATAGTTAATTTTTGGTATATAATCTTCAATTCTTTCAGAAATAAATTCTATATTTTCAAATATATTGAGGTTAATTTTAGCCAAATCTTGGCGAGCTTTTTCTACATCGATGGTTATAATTTTTGATGATTTATGGATAGCCATGTAAAATGTAGAAAAACCGTTTGATGTGCCTAGTTCAAGAATAATTTTAGGTTTTTTGATTAGAACAAGAAACGACAATAATTCTGCGGTCTCTTTTTCAACATTCCAAAGTCTATTGATTTTATTCATTTGCTCTTGAAAAGCGCTCAATATATGAGCATATTTATTAATTAATTTTTCCATTTATATTTTCCTAAAGTTCCTTTTAATCCAAAAAAAATAAAATAAGGTAGATATAATAACTCTGCTATAAGAAAACACCATAAATAATTAAAATGTTTCACTTTAATTAAAAATATTGTTAATAAAGTAAATTCAATGAGAATTTTTAATATTAAAGAAACAAATAAATCTAAATGAAAATACCTAAAAATAATTGAGATGATAATATTATACATAAGGATAAAATAAAAAATAGCGACCGAAAAAATCAAAAGTTTTATATATAAAGGATAGTGAAAAAATTTTGATGTTCTGCGAGTTTCTTGGTTTATATATTTTGAGAGATTCATCTCCTCGTTTGTATAAACAAAAGCATTGGGGTTGAAGGAAAAATAATATTTATCAATAAAATGTCTTGATTTATGGAGCATTAAATCATCGTCACCAGAGAGTATGTGACCTATCCCTTTGAAACCTTCTGTTTTGAGCCAAATAGATAGCTTGTAGGCAATATTTCGAGCTGTGCAAGTCAGAGGTATGCCTAGACCAAAACTGCCAGCAGAAACCGCAAATATTGAAGCTCTTTCTAATTTTTTTAAGTTGATGGCTAATCTTTTCCCTAAAGAAAGCTTCTCTTTATCTTTCTTAGCTTCTATATTATTTATTATAGGGGAAAAACCAGCATAAAAATCACACCCATTAATAAAAGCATGGTTTATATCAAGAAGCCAGTCTTTTTCGGGAGTACAATCAGCATCAGTGAAAGCAAGAATTTTATTATCTTTTGAAAAAGGGATTTTAAAATTGTTTAGTAGATAATCAACAGCATAACTGATAGCCTTTTTTTTTCCTTTTAAGTCAGGGAATAAGTTTTGATCGACATATAAATAATGAAAGTTGTCCCAATCTTCAATACAATGCTTTATCTTTTCGGCAGTAGCATCTGTAGAGGTATCATCAGCCAAAATAACATCATAAGAGTCTTTAGAATATGATTGATCTTTGAGTGAATTTATCAATTTTTCTATGTTTTGTTCTTCATTTTTACAAGCGATGATGACTGCAATATGGATAGTTGGGTTTGAAACATTCTTTTCGCATAGTCTTGAAATATTTTTGTGTAACGAAGACCTTTTCAATAACCCTACAACTAAAAAAAAAATCACAACAGTATAAAATATGGCAAAGTATAGTAATAATGTCATTTTTCCTGTCGTATCATCGAATCAGTAACATTAATAAAATCATAAACATTGGGACTTTCTTTTTCAATGATATCAAGAGTAGGATTTTTTATGAAACTTGATTTAGCTTCTGGTAGGTGTTCAAATGATAGTCGAATAGTCATCCTAAATATCTTTGTAAACATTGTTTCGTAAATGCTTTTTTCTGAAATCAACTTATTTATGGCGATTTCTGAAGTATGTGTGAAATAGATAATGTTGTTTTTAATATCTTTTATTTTCGCTGTTTCAAAAAAAGAAGCAGATAAGTGATGCTCTACTTTGATTTGATCGATCAAATTTTTCCAATTTTGTTTTAGAAGATCCTCTGTAAGATATATATTTGTAGGTGATGAATCTTGAGTACTTAATTGCTGTGAAGAGAAAGATGGCGCGATCTGAACGATATCTTTCTTTTGTGGTGGTGGTATAGACAATGTTTGGGTAGAATTTGGAGCATTATCAGTAGCAATTTTTCCAGAAGATAAATTATCGAGTATAGTCTTCAGGCTTTTCATCTCAGTGATTTTGGCAATTTTGATGAAGGTCAATTCTGCTAAAACCTCTGGTAAAGCACTAGTTCTGAGATTATTTTTA
This sequence comes from Candidatus Cloacimonadota bacterium, assembly GCA_009777575.1. GTDB lineage: Bacteria > Cloacimonadota > Cloacimonadia > Cloacimonadales > WRIO01 > WRLO01. Next base: position 8,432 of record WRLO01000080.1, on the reverse strand, counting down.
GTTTCAATCAGATAGTTTAGTATATAAAGTAACTCGTCCTCTGTGAAATCTTTTGCTATATTTTGCATAGTTTCTAAGATTTCTTTAGCAATACCTTCAATATTTAAACCATATTTTAAAAATATCATTTGTCTAAGATATTCCAAAAAATCATTTATAAACTCTTGTATATCTGTTCCTTCATTTTTAATCTCATGAAATAGTGTAATAATTTCTTGAGGATTTTTTTTCTGAACAGAAAACATGATTTTATTGAATATATCGTAACTTACAAGACCAAAAATCTTTTCAACTTCTTTTATTGTGATATGCTGGTCTCCATAAGATATAACTTGATCCAATAATGTAAGAGCATCTCGCATACCTCCATCAGCTCTTTTAGCTATTGGATATAATGCCGTAGTGTCTATATTTATATTTTCTTTTATAGCAATTTCTTTCAGTCTTTTGACAATAGTTTCGACAGGAATTCTTTTAAAATCAAATTTTTGGCAACGAGAAATGATGGTTGGTAAAACCTTGTGTGGTTCTGTTGTGGCAAAGATAAATACTATTTTATCAAGAGGTTCTTCAAGCGTTTTTAGTAAAGCATTAAAAGCGTTTTTAGAAAGCATATGAACTTCATCAATAATAATTATTTTATATCTCGAACCTGTAACCGCATAGAGTAACTCTTTTTGTAATTCTCTGACATCGTCTACACCTGTATTTGAAGCACCGTCTATTTCAATAACATCAGCAGAAACTCCATTTTTGATGTCTTTACAGTTATCACATACTTGGCAGGGCGTAGCAGACATAGCGACTTTACAATTCAAACTTTTTGCCAGAATGCGAGCAACGGATGTTTTGCCCACTCCTCTCGAACCAGTAAATAAGTAAGCCTGTCCAACTCTGTTTGATTCTATAGCGTTTTTAAAGATTTTAACAATATGATCTTGTGATTGGACATCATCAAATGATTCTGGTCTGTATTTTCTTGCTAATACTTGATATTTCATTAAAAATCTCCTTAAAAATATATTATTTACTAAATAATATACTTTTTCATCCGTCTCAACAGCAAAGATAGAACAATTGTAAAACATATCAAAACTGTAGACAAAGAATTTATAGTGGTCAAAGTTCCTCTTCTAATAGCACCTTCAACATAAACAGGCAATGTATTAAAACCTCTCCCAGATGTAAAAAAAGTGATAACAAAATCATCAATAGAAAGAGTAAAGGCAAGTAAAGCAGCCGCTAAAATGCCAGGAAACATCAAAGGCATTTTTATTTTCATAAAAATTTGAAACTTATTTGCTCCTAAATCCATAGCTGCCTCTTCGAGTGAATAGTCATATCCTTGTAATCTCGATTGTATGACTATAATAGTGAAAGAGACACAAAATGTGATATGTGCTATTAAAACAGTAAACATGCCCATTTGTATTTTTAAAGTGCTAAAAAACAAAGCTAAAGACACACCTAAAAGGATTTCTGGCATAACGAGAGGTAAAAAGATTAAACCAGAAAAGAATTTTCGACCCTTAAATTTTTTATTTTCAAGAGCTAAAGCACCCGCAATACCTAAAGCAGTGGAGATAAGAGTGGATAAGAACCCTATAATCAAAGTATTTCTTAAAGCGAGAAAAATATCTCTATTTTGAAATAGCAACCGATAATATTCTAAAGTGAAACCTTGCCAAGAAGATACAATCCGCGAATCGTTAAAAGAATAAATAATCAAGATGACTATGGGGATATATAAAAACACTAATACAAACGCAAAAGTGCTGAGAGTTGTAGGATTATAGTATCTAGTAGCTTGATTATGAATTTTGTTGGAAACATCATTTTTTTTCATCATTTGACTCCTCGAAACCTTTCTTTTTGAAGCTCTCACTCAGATAATAAGACACAAAAAGGAGAATAATAATAACAACTAAAAGTAAAAATGATAAAGCTGAAGCTACAGGCCAATTTCTTGGGATATTTCTGACTCTATAGGTAATGATTTGACCTATCAAAAGCGAGTTTTGGTTTCCTACAAGTTGAGGAATAATATAAGAACCCAAAGCAGGTATAAAAACAAGCAAAGTGCCTGCTAAAATACCCTGTTTTGAAAGCGGTAGAGTGATTTTCATAAATGCTTTAAAAGGTTTTGCCCCTAAATCCATAGCCGCATCAAGCAGACTAAAATCAATCTTTTCAATAGCACTATATAAAGGTAAAATCATATAAGGTAAATAAACATAAACAGTTACAAGTAAAACAGCGAAATCAGTCCTCAGTATTCTCAAAGGTTCATTTATCAAATTTAAATTGAGTAGGACATTGTTTAAAACTCCATGCGGGGCAAGGAATATCCTCCATGAAAAGATTCTGATAAGGAAATTTGTTAAAAATGGGATGATTATAAGCATCAGCAGAGTATTTTTTATTTTTTCTGGACTACGAGCTATAAAATAAGCGGTAGGGTATCCTAATAAAATACAGATTATCGTAGTATAAAGCGCTAAAATAAAAGAAATATAAAAAGAAGGTAAGTATCGCGTTGACAAAACCTCACGATAAGCATCTAAAGAAAAAGTATGATCTATGTGATGTATATCAGCAGTCATAAAACTATATAAAAAGATTATTATATAGGGAATTAAGAAAAAGAACAATAACCAAAGCATCGCTGGTAAAGAAAGTAGCCAGCTTGCGATTTCTTTTCTTTTTTGAGCGAACTCTTCACTTCTGCCTATGTTGGCTTTCTGTGAACTATATTTTTGTATTATTTTCATATTTCAATCCTTATTTTTTTTTCTTGAAAATCATTTTTTTCTTCTTAATATAATAATTTAATCATAAAAAAAGGACTTCTGTGCCATTTTTTTGAGATAAAGTTTTGTGTCAATAGATTTTTGAGATTTATAGTGTATTTTATATTTCTGAGCAATAAAAGCTTGATATATCTACATCGTAGATTGGCATATAAAGCAGATATCTACTGTTATATCAATGTATTACGAAACTATTCTTTTTTTGTTGTTATTGACATCTACCTCAACTATTTTATCTAATCAGATGTATCCATTTGGGCAACAGCTTGCGAAAAACAAAATTGTAAGCCTCACTGGAATTATACCAACTGTCCCATAATAAATAATCAAATTGTATCCTATAACGCAATGCTCTGCTTATTATTTAGATAATTATATATTTTTTAACTAGTTAGCCTACTCGTAAATATCAGTTATTAATATAACTAACAAATAATGGTGCATCCAACAGGATTCGAACCTGTGACAGGCTGATTAAGAGTCAGCTACTCTACCAGCTGAGTTATGGATGCACGCTATAAAATTTCCAATATAGTCAAAAAAAATAATTTAGTGATTTAGTCAATAAATATTTTTTTTTCAGTGTTATATTAATAAAATTAGAATTATGCTTCCTAAAAAAGATTTATCGATAATCCTAAAGGAATGATTAATTATTTGAGTTTTGATACTCATTAATCGTTCCCTCTGCAACCTCGCCATAAGCAACAATCAATCCGCGTATACCCAATTCTACACCGCCAAAATATCTTGTCACTACAAGAACAACATTTGTCATATTATATTTTTTCAACATGTTGAGAATAGGTCTACCTGCTGTTCCGGATGGTTCTCTGTCATCAGAGCTAAAAAATGTCTCTCCTATTATATAAGCTGAGCAATTATGATTTGCTTGTTTATGCCGTTTTTTAACTTCTCTAATAAAAATACGAGCTGACTCAGTATCTTCGACATATTTTATATGGCCTATAAAAAGAGATTTTTTAATTTTTAACTTATATATTGCGAGCTTGCCAATATTTGAAAACACAATTAATTATCCCATGCGCCTTCACCAATAAGGGGAACAAAGACACATCCACCGTGATAATGTGTTAAGACTTCATTTTCAAGTTTTTCATAGACTATCAATTCTTGTCTTGAAGAACTACCTTGTGGAACAATCATTTTTCCATTAATTTTTAGTTGGGACAAAAGAGCTTTGGGTAGGTCTGGACTAGCAGCTGAGACGATAATTTTATCAAATTCGCTGACAGGTGGTAGCGTATTAACCCAACCAAGACATCCATCTCCGATTTTAAAGTGAATATTAGTATACTCAAGATTTTTTAATGTCTTTTTTGCGCTAATCAATAATTCTTCAATCCTTTCAATAGTGAATACTTCTTCTGCTATCTCTGCTAAAAGTGCTGTCTGATAACCACACCCAGTTCCAATTTCTAACACTTTATCTGTTTCTTTTATTTCTATCAAGGACATCATCAGAGCAACTATATAAGGTTGAGAAATTGTCTGTTTAAACCCTATTGACAGTGGATGGTCTTGATAGGAAAATTCTTTCCATTGAGCAGATACAAAGCGTTCGCGAGGAACTTTTAAAAAGGCTTCTATAACTTTTTGGTCAAGTATCCCTCTTGGTATCAAATTTGTTTCTACCATTCGTTTTCGCTGATCATCAAACCTCATGTTTTCTCCCTATAAAAAATAGTATTAAGTCACATAAATAGTATTTGTTTTTATCAAAAAATACTCTTCAACCAATTCTCCATATCAACCATTTTCTTATAGTTAGTCAAATCTATCTTCAATGGTGAAATGGACACTTTATTCTCCTTAGTAGCAAAATAATCCAACTCATAATCACTTATTTCATAAATCGGGTTGTAACCACCTATCCAATAAATGTCTTTTTCACGATTATCTTTCTGTTTTATCAATACATCTCGATATCTACGAAAACCAGTTTGACAAACAACAAAACCTTTCAGTTCATCTATAGCGACATTGGGAACATTGATGTTGATGATTTCTCTATGTCCTATATAATCAATAATTCCATTTTCTAAAAGTTTATTAATTGCAAAAACAGCTGTCTCGTATATCTGGTCTGAATGGCTTGTAATTGATAAAGCTATAGCTTTATAACCAAAACACATTGCTTCAATAGCCGCTGCTACTGTTCCAGAATAAAGGACATCATCGCCTCGATTTGGTCCAGCATTGATACCTGAAATCACTAAATCAATCTTTAAATCAGGATTAATACTGTCTACCATTTTTATTTGAGAGTTTGTAGGTGATTTAGTTAATTGCAAACACTCTTCTTGCCTTAAAAGCTCTTCAAAAGCCATTATTACGCAATCAACAGGTGTTCCAGTTACAGACCAAACTCTATCACGAACCTTTTCTACTCTCAAAGGGTCTCTGAGAGTTATCGCGTGTGAAGTAGCACTTTTTTCAGTTTTGGGAGCTACGAGCCAGACATTATGTCTTTTAGCAATCATAGCTTCATATAAAGTCCAAATGCCTCTGGACTCAATACCATCATCATTAACCAATAAAATATTCATAAAAATTTTCCTTACTTTTTAAATCTATACTGTGAACCGATCACCTTGATAAAATTCACGATATCTCTAAAATGAGAGATATTACTCTTTTCATCATTATAAATAACTGGTATTTCAGTATGATAAATCTTTGCTCCTTTTTGAATGTATTTCAACAAAATTTCTGTTTCCATCTGGTATCTATTTGTTTTTATTTCATTTTCATCAAAAAAACTTAAATCATAAAGTCTATATCCGGATTGCGAATCTAGCACCTTTTTTTTACTAGCAAAACTAACAATGGAACTTGTAATAGAATTGCTAAAAACTCTTGCAAAAGGCATATTTTTGAAACTAAAATTCCGAAATCCTATTACCAAATCAGCTTTGAATACATTTTGTGTCTTTATAAAATTGGGGATTAAGGATGGGTCATGCTGTAAATCAGCGTCCATAGTGAGAGCGTATTCAAACCCTTTTCTTTTTGCATACAAAAAAGCCATTTTCAGAGCATAACCTTTTCCACGATTTCGTCCAAGATCAATATATTTTATTTTATATTGCTTGATATAATGTAGTGAATTATCCTTTGATCCGTCATTTACACAAAGTATATTGCATTCGTTTGAAATGCTTTTTATCTTATCAAAAAGCTCATGTAAATGCTTTTCACAGTTATAAACTGGAATAATTATCAAAGTATTTTCATAATTTGAAAATTTCATTTTAAACCTCATTAAATTACGATAAATTATTTTATATTTTTTAAATATAAATAACTTAATAAAAAACTAAGCCTAACCTCTCCAAGAATATGCAGATATCCCTCAACAGATACAGGAGTGGTTGGAAATTATAATATGTCTACGGAGATTGCTTCGTGAGAATAGCAAGAAGGAACCTCGCACTTCCCATACCCTTTTACTATCCTACTTCAGCAACACCATCCTCTTCACCTGCCTACCAGCGCTTGTCTCCAGTCGATAAAAATACACTCCAGAACCTACACGACGCTGTCTATCATTATCTCCATGCCAATCTACTGTATATCTACCCGCATTTTGAATCTCATTGACGAGAGTTTTGACCAACTGACCTCTGATATTAAATATCTGCAATTTCACATTTCCAGATTCAGCAAGACTATAAGCAATGGTAGTAGACGGATTGAAAGGATTGGGGAAATTGCCATCCAGGGAGGTGAATTTGGGTAAATCATCTACCATATCATTGACATTTTTCAAGGATACTACATAAAACATCTCACCATTGTTAAGATCGAGTGTTGTAGAACGAAATTCATTTACTACACTATCAAAAACTTCAAAATTCTCAAATCGCTTCTCACCTGAACGAGAACCATATTCCATTATCTGAAATTCTATATCAGTATCATCAAAATCTAAATCCATGATATAGGCATTGATTTGAGCCACCTCACCCATGATGACTTCGGCGCCATAACAGACATCATTGATAAATAAACCTATTTCTCCTATACCTTCTTCTGTTAGATCATCGGGGAGATGGACATAGATAGGAATATAGTCTGATTGTTCAATATATGTGAAATGCGATGGTGTAGGATGGTGATATCTTGACATATCTTCTAAAGAAAACATTTGGGGAAAATATAATGTTGCATCTTCATCACCAATATATTTTATAGATACCATTTCACCGAAATTTAAACTAACTGCGTTAGCGGGTAATGCCCATATTGATAGATCTATATCTCGATTCATACTCCATTGTTGTGTTTTTATTTGTATCAAATTATCTATTATTGAATCAAAAACAAAAAAAGGGTCTTGTAGGTTTAATCCATAATAACCTAGCCATACTTCTCTATAATCCTCACCTGGTTCTCTTGCGGATATAGTTATTTGATTTTGGGGGTTATTTGTTGTTCCACAATAAAAACCATTCGTTACCAATGGACGAGGGTATGTGACATTTGAATTAAGTTTTATCTTGTATCCATGTCTACTATCTATCAAATGATTTAAGTCTCCTATCCAATAGTTAGTAGTATCATCATAATAAACCTTGCCTATTGAGTCTTCGTATTTCCATTCTATGTATTCTATATATCTTGGGTTCAATGAAAGTAAATTGTTTTCATTTTGAATACCTAATACATAGCTTAACCTAGAATGAGAGAAAATTCCACCACCAGAGCCATAAAGACGATCAAGATAAGGAAAACTCAACCATATATATTCTGAATCAGGGTTTAAGTCATGTTGTATAACATATTGCTTTCGAGTATTTTGAACGGCTCCTATATCTTGATTTGTACCATCAAACTTACCATCGTCTAAATCATCCCAAAATGGAATTCCATTGCTGTTTGTGTCTAAATATGCAGCATTTATCAAACCTGATTTAATTGACGAATTCCAAACTGGATAATAGTTTGATGGATCTGCGGGATCAAGGGATGTCATTGTGAAATGTGGATTGCCTGCTAGTAGATTATGTCGGTTGTATAAAAAAATTCCTGAAATCATACCATGTATGTAAATATTATTATTTGGATCATTTGAATTTGTAAACCATGAATTCATGATGGTTTTATTTGCAGCATTAGTTGTATGAATTCGGCCTGTAAAAATTGAATTTTTAATACTTACAGGTATATTTTCTACAGAAAGGAATAATGCATATTGTGAAAGATTTCCAAAACCCATTTCAGTGTTGTTGGTATACTCAATCTTTGTATCGTTTGAAGAACTACCACTGATAATGATACAAGGAAAAGAAGGATGATTATTATTATCTTGTAGAAACAAATTTCTAGCAATTAACACATTGGAAAACAAATTCACATTGGTTATAGTCAAATTGACTGCCCGATCTTGTCCAGATCCACCAGCTCGTGTTTCATTGTTTAGAAACACATTATCTAAAATATTTATATAACCATCATATTCAACACGGTTGAAATCGACATATATTGTCGCTCTACTCGAGGTAGTTATGTTATTTTGAAAAGTGTTTCCTTCTAAATGGAGCTTATAACCATGATAATTAATTGAGCTTCCATAAGCTCCTGAATTATCTTGAAATA
>WRLO01000079.1 GCA_009777575.1 Candidatus Cloacimonadota bacterium | reverse complement strand
CATACTCCGATTACTTATATGCCCATCGGTAATCCTTGCTATAAATATTCAAGCAGAAATGCTATATTGAAAATAATCGGAGTGGTGATTGACTTTCGGGAGTGAGGTCATTTATGGGGGGGCAGGGGAGGAAAGTTTGAATTTATAGACGAGGACTCAAAGTTCAGAAAAAAATATATGAAAAATTAGAAATAAACACTTAACTTAATATTTTATAAGTGAATATATGAATATAACAGAATTATTTCATTATATGACCGCCTCTTTACTGAGATAAAAAATTCATTGTTCATATAATAATCTCAAAATAGCTCTTGACAAAAATGACTTGCAAAAAAAAATGGTTGGCTGTCTTAGATTGTCATACAAAAAAGTAATGATTAAATAAAAAAATAATAAAAAAAAGGGAGTATGAAGTAGATGAGACAAGAAACAATAAGGACTTTATGTATAGTCCTGTTTATTTTGGTCACTTTATTTTATCTTTCACCATTGTTTTTGCCGAAAGATATTAATGAAGAGACAGGTGTTTCTACATTAAAAAAGCCTTTACCATTTTGGACTGAAAAGATGCTAAGGCTTGGTCTTGATTTACAAGGAGGTATGGAAATAACTCTACATGTTGATTTATCTGAAATAGCTCCAAATGATCGAGATTTTGCGATTCGTGGTGCAGTAGAGGTCATCCAAAATAGGATTGACCAGTTTGGTGTTGCTGAACCAACTATTCAAAGGATGGGTGATGATAGGATAGTAGTCCAATTGCCCGGCGTAACTGATTTTCAGAGAGCCAAAGATTTGATTGGTAGGACAGCGATGCTCAATTTTCAGATAGTAGCCACTAACGAAGAGACAAGAAGGGTGCTTGAGCAGATGGATTTATGGTTATCGCAAAATCATGAAAATTATCCTGCACTAGCGAGGGAATTATCCTTTGGAGAAGAAAGAACCCCAGATCTATTTGAAACCGAAGAAGACGAATTTGATTTCACTACAACAGAATGGCATAGCGATATTATGTCATATTTAGTTGGTTCACCCAGCAATATGCAAGTGTCTCATGACAACAAACCATTGATACGGATGTTGGTCAGTGATGTAGAATTCCAAAACGCCATACCAGCAGGTTATCAAATATTAATCGGTAGAGATAACCCATTTGGTCCGAGAGAGCCTTTGGATGTGTATGTGGTATACTCGAATTCAGAGGTAACAGGCGCTCATTTACAAGGCGCAGAAACGCGTATTGGAGACAGAGAAGGTTTCCAAGCCGCAAGACCTTATGTGAGTGTTGCATTCACTCGTGAAGGTTCAAGAATATTTGAAAGATTAACAGCTCAAAATATTCAAAGACAGCTTGCAGTAGTCCTTGATGACATTGTATATGTAGCTCCAGTTATTCAAGATAGAATAGGTGGCGGAGAAGCTATGATAACAGGCAACTATACAATGCCAGAAGCCAATGATTTAACTATCGTTTTGCGTGCTGGTAGTTTACCAGCTCCAGTATCAATAGGTGAAGAAAGGACAGTAGGACCAAGTCTAGGCAGCGATAGTATCAAATATGGTTTTCGAGCAGGCTTTATAGGTCTTGGATTGGTCATGATATTTATGATAATTTACTATAAATTATCTGGTGCAATAGCTTGTCTTGCCTTGCTTTTAAATACAGGCTTTGTATTAGCAGCTTTGACTTTCTTAGAAGCAACCCTTACTTTACCGGGTATCGCAGGATTAATTTTGACCGTAGGAATGGCTGTTGATGCGAATGTTTTGATCTTTGAAAGAATAAGAGACGAACTAAAAAATGGCAAATCTGTCAGAAATGCAATAGAAGCGGGCTACACTCGTGCTATGGTAACAATAGTGGATTCCAATCTAACATCATTAATAGTAGCGGTAGTTTTGTTCCAATTTGGAACAGGTCCAATAAAAGGTTTTGCTGCTACCTTTGGCATAGGGATCATGGCATCTTTCTTTACTGCGATTGTTGTAGTGAGAGCAATAATGGACACTTTCATTGTCAGTAAAAATCCTGATAAGATGAGTATATAGGTAGAGGAGGAAAAATGAGATTATTTGCAGATACAAATTATGATTTCATGAGTAAAAGAAAGTTGGCTTATGTTATTGCAGGTATAATAATATTGGTGGGTTGGACATCTGTCATCATCAATGGAGGCATAAGTTATCATGTTGATTTTACAGGTGGCTTATCCCTTGAAATAGCTCCTATACCAGTGAACAATGAATATTTAAGTGTTCATCAAGTACGTGATGCCTTGTCGCGACATGGTTTTCATGATACTGAAATACAAGAATTGCCTCGAACAAATTCGTTTTTGATAAAAACAAAATTGGATGAGCAAGTCGGAGACCAAGTTATTCAAGTTTTGAGGGACGAATTTCCAGAGCATACGAATATATCAGATGATGAATTAATCCGTTCTCGTGAGGAAGTAGGACCTCGTGCTGGAGCAGAACTCCGGAGTAAAGCGATAAATGCGGTCTTAATATCTATCCTTTTCATCTTGATCTATATATGGATAAGATTTAGGTTTGCTTGGGGTTTTGTGGCATCATTTGCTCTATTGTTTGATACAATGGCAACCATCGGGATATTATCATTGTTTAAGGTAGAAATGGGAATGACGGTCGTAGCAGGTTTGCTCACCATAGTAGGTTATTCTATCAACAATACAATAGTTTATTTCGATAGAATCAGAGAAAATCTAAAACTTTATCGAAAAGATGATGAATCAGTCATCATTAACAAAAGTATCAATGATACTCTCGGCAGATCTATCATCTTGAGTTTTACCACCCTCTTAGCCTGTATGTCTTTGATTGCTTTTGGTGGTCCTGTGATTTTTGACTTCGCTTTCACATTCACTGTTGGTGTAGTTATAGGCACTTTTTCATCAATGTGCTTGGCTACAGGATTGGTTTTGGACACAGTTATCGCTTTGAAAAAGAATAAATTAGCACCCAAAAAGAAATGAATAATAAATTTCACCCTGCTCCCCTTAATACGGGAGTAGGGTGGGTTTATTTATATGTAACACGAAAATAGACCCCATTAATCCCCCCACATTTATGGGACACTTTATTCTCCCCACACATTTATGGGCAGGGGGGGGGGATTAAATATTTTCATGCCTGTCGATATCAGGAAAATCGCCATGGATTGATTATTATAAAACAAATTAAGGAGGATATTAATGAATATCTATAAAAAATCTTTTATTAACGGGTTATTATCTTCAAAATGCATTCTGTTATTTGCGATAATTATTACCCTAACTAGTTTCTTACAATCTCAGACGATTGTAAGAATAGACAAAGAAACAAATGTACATAAGAATCTGTTGGAAAGCATGAATTTGAATTTGTGTTTTGAAATGGATGATTTTATTGTTGTAGCAGTAGAGTCCCTTGATTTATTAAGAGAAAAAAATATTAAATATGTTTTATTAACAATGGATATAAGTATTGAGCCACTCTATATAGTTTCTACAAATCGATTTGTAGAACTACATTCTGAGAGTTATTTTGGTGAAATAGTTATTAATGAGCCTTTCTTTAGAGTAGAAAGGATAAATTATAACGACATTGACCGCTTAAACACTTACCTAAATGATGGAGTAAAATTCATCCCTGTTATGGTCAGTGAAAGGTATTACCGCAATATCAAAACCTCCTTATTTGAAGATATGCTTTCTGATTTTACTATCGCCAACAAATATGATATTTTAAATAGTGTCAACTCAGATTCTATAGCATGGTTTATGCAAGGGCTTGAGGATTTTGAGACAAGATTTGCTTTCCATCCCAATAGATTTGAAGTATCTCAATGGATAGCAGATCAGTTTATTAGATTTGGATATACTGATGTTGAATTGGACTCATTTTATGCTGTATCCAGCGGTGTAGGAACATATCAAACAAATGTGATCGCAACATTAGAAGGAGCTGTTTTTCCAGAAAGATATGTGATAGTAGGTGCACACCATGACTCAATCAATTCTATGGGCAATACGATGGTCTATGCTCCGGGTTCCAATGACAATGCCAGCGGAGTGGCTGCGGTTCTAGAAATAGCTCGTGTCATGAAATTGCACGATTATCAACCTACTTCCACTGTTCGCTTTGTAACCTTAGCTATGGAAGAACTAGGATTGCATGGAGCCTATCATGATGCTCGAAAGCTGTCTGGACAAAATAAAAATGTAGCTGCTATGATAAATAGTGATATGATATCCTATTCTGTTTCGCCGAATTGGACTTTTAGAGCTATAAGGTATCCGGGTGCAGATTTTCTGACAAATTTGGCTTTGCAAAAAGGTAATGATTTACAAATGAATATTACAAGCACTACCGAATGGAACAGCCGTTCTGACAGCTGGGCATATCATACAGAAGGTTATCCAGCAATATTTTTTCATATAGGTGATGAAGACCCTTATTATCATACAGGAAATGATACTTTCGTCAATCAAAATATATTATATACCGAACAGTATATAAAGCTGATTGGTACCGTCACTATGTATGTTTTAGAAATGCTTGATAGTCCCAAGGATTTTCTTATCAGCGACACAGGAACCGGACATTCGCTATATGCCTCTTGGGAGCAAATCGCTATTCCAAGTGTGACTTATAGGTTAACTGTCAGAAATACCGTTAATCAATATGTCACCAACTATGAAACTACAGATGACTCTTTTTTATTAACAGATTTGACAGAAGGAGTAATGTATGAAATCACTTTGTTTGCGATAAATAACGAATCTGTAAGTCCGGGTTCTACAAGATTTGCAACACCTCTCAGCATACCTCGTAGAGTTGTTGATTTTAACCATACACCTCTTTTAAATAAAATCAGTTTTACTTGGACAGAAAACCAAGAACTTGATTTAGCTGGATATCGTATCTATCGCCGTGAAGAAATAGCTGATTTCATAGAGATAGATTCAATCTCGAAAGAATCTTCATCATGGATAGATACAACTACTACAGATACAACTTGGTATGAATACAAGATTAATGCCTTTGATAATGATGGAAATATCGGTCCTGATTCTGACATTATTAAAACAAGACATTTAACTTTTAATGGTGGAATTTTAGTTGTCGATTTAACTGCGAATTCATTGGTTAATCCACTTATACCACCTGAATCAGAAGTTACAGATTTTTATAGAAATATACTTTCTGGTTATGATATAAATGAAATTAAATATGGACTAAATGAAAGAATACGAATTGAGGATTTAGGTATTTTTTCTGATTTCATTATTCATAAAAACTCAGTGAATACAACGAGAAGTCAAAACCTTGAAGAAATGATGAAGATTATCATAGAGTATGGAGGTAATATACTCTATACAGCATTCGACCCTCTCCATTACTTAAATAATGCATTTGTATATCCCGTTAATTATGATATTGGGGATTTTCCAAAGGATTATTTCCAAATAGAAACCGTAAATTCAAATACATCTGCAAGGTTTTCTGCTGGAGTAAGCTCAGGTTGGAAAGATATTCCAAATCTTGAAGTTGATTCTACTAAAATACCTGAAAATTTAAATGGGAAATTGAATAGAATGGAAGTGTTTACTGGTAGCGGTTTTGAGGTGTTGTATACATATTCGTCAGAATCAACGATACCAACTTATCAAGTTAACAATCCAGAATCAGCTTTTGATGGTATTCCAGTAGCAATATACACTACTCGAGAAAAATCACATTTATTTCTCACTTCTATTCCGTTATATTTTATCAAACATGATCAAGCAAGGGATTTTTTGAGAACTGTATTGAAAACATTCGAAGAGGAATTAAGCTCAGATGTAGAATCAAATCTACCTTTAGTCTTTGAAGGTTTAAATTTACAAAACTATCCAAATCCATTTAATCCTCTTACTACCATTGAATTTTCGCTTACGACAAATGATTTTGTTGAGATTAATATATTCAATATCAGAGGGCAACTTGTGAAATCATACCCCCAAGAAATGTTTCCAGCTGGTAAAAATACTGTTCAATGGGATGGTATAAACAATTATGGAAACACAATGTCTTCTGGAATTTACTTATATCAAGTTAAAACGAGTGGTGGATTGAGTGCAGTGAGTCGTATGGTTTTCTTGAAATAATATAGCATTTCAACTTGATATTAATTATACTTATGTAGTGGTAACCCTTGCGGTTGCCCGCAATCTAAATGGTAATGCTATAAAAAAAAGCTAATTTTCCCCTGCTTTTTCTTTTCTTTCTAAATCTCTTTTCATTTCTTTAGATTGAATAGTATCTCTTTTATCGTAGTTCTTCTTACCTTTTGAGAGAGCTAAGATGAGTTTGCATTTGCTTTTTTCATTTATAAAGATAGACTTCGGGACGAGAGTCATTCCATCTTGTTCGACTTTTATTTTTAATCTTTTTATTTCCCTTTTATGTAATAAAAGTTTTCGTTTGCGAGTTGGTTCATGGTTGAAATATGTTGTTTTTTCATAAGGACTTATATGCAGATTGTAGAGCCAAACTTCCCCATTATCGATTTTTGCATAACTATCCTTAAAATTGACTTTACCGAGCCTAATACTCTTAATTTCTGTTCCTTTGAGAACTATCCCGACCTCAATCTCATGAATAAAGAAATAATCATGGTGAGCTTTTCGGTTGTTAAATTCTATCATTTTGTCTCCTTCCCTTTAAAATAAATACTTTCGGGACAAATAAATTAAATCCAGCCTTTTTTGTCAATCATTTGTAAAAAAAAGATACGATTTTTACAAATATTCTTGACAATTCAGTTAATTTTAAAAAAATGGCATATTCAAACAAAATTGGGGTAATTGTGAAAATTATTATTTTAGACACAGAGATGAGTGGCTCATCTCAGACAGACAGAGTGGTTTCTATTGCCATAGGCGAATATTTAGATGGTAAATTAGTAAATCTTAAATCAGGAATATTTAATCCTGGTGTGCCAATAACACAAGGTGCATTTTGGGTTCATAAGATTTCCAATGAAAGAGTTGCGAACAAACCAGATTTCAAGAAAACAAAATTTTTTAGTTTGTTACAATCCGTATTCTCATATCCTGAAAATGTGGTCATAGGTCATGCAATTTGTAACGATTTATTTATGATAGCAAGGGAAGGTATTCTATGCAAATGTAAATTAATTGATACTCAGCATTGCTCTGTCAAAATATTAAAAACAAACAAAACTTCCTTGAACTACCTATCAAAGGAGTTCAATCTACTTGAGGATAAAGCTGATGTCAAATTTCATACAGCAGAAGGTGATGTCAAGGTAACTTTTCATCTTTTTAATGAATTGTTAAAATATCACACTATAGAAGAATTGATAGAAATCTCTATGGAACAATTTTTTGATTTGAGCATTTCTATCGACAAAAAACGCAAACAATATATTTATCATATAGTTGCTAAAGATAAAGAAAAGATAATACCGCTTTTTAAGACTGTTAAAGATCCAAAATTGTATTATGCCTTGATGTATTTTTATGGAAATTCTGACTTGTGTATTAATGAAAAAAGGAAAAATAACATACATAAACTTCTTGATAAAAAAAAAGAAATTAATGTAGTTATTGATGATAATAATTCTGATTCTGATGATATACAAACAGATGAGTAGAATGTAAAAACCTGTCTATTCTTTTTTAAACATAGTGTTTTTCTTTGGCAATTCTGTGAGCTATTCCGCGTAGCCGAACACCCGCAACCCCATAATCCCCCCCATCCCCCCTTGTAAAGGGGGGCAATAAGGGGGTTAATAGGGGACTTATGTCATTTTTATTTCATAAGTAGCATTCTTTTTATATCAGAGAAGCCTTCAGCTTGCATGCGATAGAAATAAACACCGCTTGCTACCTCTCTACCGTTGTCGTCTACTCCATACCAGTCGATTTTGTATCTACCAGTTGTTTTATAGTCGTTAACTAGGGTATGAACTCTCTGACCTCTGATATTGAATATATCAATTCTGACAAGTCCTTCTTCTTTGATGTCAAATTGAATTGTAGTTGCTGGATTGAATGGATTGGGAAAGTTGCCAGTGAGTTCAGTTGCGAGGATATTTATAGTGGTGTCATCATCACTTGCAGGCGGTACATATATTTCAACAGAAACCCTTTCAGAGTCTAAAGTAGGAGTATATGTGGCTACGACAAAATAAGTCCTGTCGCCTGATGGAGGTTTTGTATCAGTGTAACCTACACCACTTATACCAGTCACTAATGGATTTTCTAGGTCATCGTCACGGAAAACCTTGTATCCAGTAGGGTTAGCAAGTGCTGCTTCCCATGTCAATAACACATTTATTTGATTAACGAGAGTTGCTTCTAAATCTCTTGGTGGAAGTGCTGGAACTGTTATTTGTGATGCTGAAACCGGAGGAGCATTATCAGTCTCAAAGACCGCTATGACAGAGTAAGTATAAAGGCCGGGTATTACATTTGTGTCTGTAAAAGTTTTTTCTGGTATTGTTTCAGAAATAGGTTGATTGTTTCTCTGGATTCTGTAACCGATGGGGTTTCCAAGAATAGGTGCTTGCCAAGTCATTAAAACGTCTCTATCATTGTTGGTGAGAATAGCTTCAGGATATCGGACTGGGAAAATGAGGTCATCATCTTCACCAGAGCCATCATGCAAATAAACACCATATTCTAAATCAGACATAATATTTATAGCAGGATTAGTATAGGTAAGGTATGGTGCTAAAGTCACTGTCAGAGTATAAATACCACGCCAAATATCTGGGAAAAGGACTACAGTGCCAGTCGCAATTTGTTCATAAATCTGATCGTTATGTTGTGTTCCGAGATTATTGACCAACCTGACTCTAGCGCCTTCAACAGAAGCATCATCATAAGCATACAATTCGAGATGAAGTTTTGAAGACATATTCACTGAAACCATATTAGTAAAAGTAGGTATGGATACAACATCATTTGTGTAAACAGCTTTTATTGCATACCTAAAAGCGCCAGTATCAACATTTATCCAGCTCTCATCAAGGTATTCAGTATCTGGAATATTATTGGCAATAGGAATCCAAGTATCTTCATCGTTTAAGGTTAACAATGGAGCACGATAGAGATTGTATCCTTCCAATGCGCGATTGTTAAGTAGAACACGGTGAGATGCTACTCTTCTAGGAGTAAATATCTGATTCTCTAAAGAAGCTCTATTATTCTCATTTGAAAGCAGTTCGACAGCATCTTTAATATCATTTCTACTGTCATTGTTAAAAGAATTACCTCTTTGTAAAAGATTATTATTCCTCTCTGATGGTATCTGGTTGATATTGACAATATTTTTTTGGTTTGGATAAATTGTCAATTCATTCGAAACAGACCTATTGGCAAAATGTCCAAAATATTGAGGACCTACAGCACCTTCAGCAAGACCACGAATCATCCAATTTGCTGAGGCAGATGCTTGTGGAGTAAAAGCTAATCCCTCGTAAGCTCTCAAATTTCCATATCCATCTACAGCTGGCCCATCATCGTTTCCATGTGGGTATTGACCTGTAAGATGAACACTTCTAAATGAATACCACAATTCATCATTTTCTGGGATTTGAACTGGAGTGTCTAAAACAACTAAATTCCATTCTCTTATAACTACTGAAGGGACTATTTGGTCAACTACCATAGACCCGGGCTGATCGCCGTTACTGCCAACATACACTCTAACTCTAAATTCGGATACTTGAGCATTGGGAACAAATTCGAGATGAGTTAATAAAGCACCATTCACGCCAAAGTTCGCTAAATGTTCGGCAGTAAATCTATGAGCAGTTTCATACCAACCACCACCATTAAGCCCCATAGAATTTGCTTGATTAAAAACCCCAGTAGTGTGGGTAAACCATATATCTTGAGGAATACCAGTTCCGTCTGGTTCGTCCCAAGTAATAAAAGCAGCGTTTCCAATAATTTCAGCATGAGCATTAATAGCCGGGAAAGGTAATTCAATCATGATGATATCTATGTCCATATCTGTTGTTTCTACAAAAAAATCTTCATCAACATGATCAACATAACCTTCTCTAGTAATCACAAGTTTGTAGGTATACCCAGAGAAAACCGTAGGAATAGTAAATAAACCATTTTCATCAGTCTCTAAATTAAAATCATCATAACCAGTTAACGTTATATTAGCTCCAGAAAGCCCGGCCAAGGTATCAGAAGCCCTAATGATGCCATCTACAGTGACATTGGGTTTTAAACCCATCTCAAAATTTCGAGTAGTGGTTTGATTTTCAACTATGTTGATATTACTTTCAAAAGCGTCCTGGTATCTATGCTTATAGGCTGAAATACTCATGTTACCTTCAGGTACAAAAGACAATGAATACTGACCATCTGCATTGGTAAAAGTTCTCCTCTGTGAGCCATCTATGACAATTTCCACACCTTCGAGTGGGACAGGCGGGTTACCAGTAGTGACGACACCAGACAAATGCCCTCTACTACTATTGTCAAAGATAAAAGCTATGTTTGCGTGGTTTGTAGCTAGTGAGCCATTGGGATAGGTAATATAAGGTGGAGCAGCGTTGTCAGACAACGAAACCATACCGAGTGTTCTGTTTAGTCCGGGTGAAGCAGTATGCAGAAAATTGTTCCCTGTAAAATAGGGTTGCAAGAAAGATTTATGTCCCATTAGGACTATGTTTCCACCTTCATGCACGAAAGGATTGTTTGGGTCTAAATCAATAGTGACATAATTTATACCGGGCAATTCAGCAAAATCAAGAATAGGACCTTCGAAAACCTTAACAAAATCATCATATGGCACCCAGTCTTGATTTGTGGTAAAGGAAGTTTTGTTTGTGTTGGCAAGCCAAAAATGGTAAATGGCATCAGGAGAAGTGTTTGCGTTTCCTCTATTGTGATTGAGCATTATTTGGCTTACTATACCAGTAAGATTGATTTCTTCTTCATAATAGATAACCTGTGTAACTCCGGTTTCCCACATCGTAGGTATAGGTCGGTCAATGACACGGAGTGTGCTTTCAGGGTTTCCGACATAAGTCATGCCTATAGGATACGGGACAATATGATTGGTATTAATAGGCACAGATAAATTGTTGTTTGTAAAAATAGATTGGACTATGTAAACAACAGGTTCATAATGAGGCAGATTAAGCCAATCAAGGTCAGTAATGCTAGGATTTTCTGGGTCATCTGGACTAAAATCTAAAGCTAAAGGAATCCAAAAATCAGGATTGTTTAGATCATCTCTTGGAGCACGATATACATTGTAAGTTCCTTCAAAAATACGACTGGAATTGAAACCACGATGATCTTTAGAAACATTGATGTCATCAAATTTTTGTGTATGACCAAAGGTTATACTTTGTTCGTCGTCAATAGCTATAGCTCTCATCATCCAATTTCCAGTTTGTGAGGTCTGCCCACCCCAGGCTAAATCAGGAGCGCGTCTAATATTGCCAAAATTGTCAAATCTCTGACCAGTATCATTGAAATGAAGTTGATTGACACCGGCAGGTGTTAATGAATAGAATGAATACCAGATTTCAACATCAGGTGGAATTAATACTGGTGTATTTAGTTCGACTATATTCCATTCGCCCTGGACAACGGAAGGAACTACTTGATCTACAACCATTTCGCCGGGATTTAATGGTGAGCCGGACCCACCCACATAAACTCTGACTCTTCTTTCTTCTATACTAGTGGGATTGTTGGGCCAGAATTGAATAAATGCGATAGATTTTCCAGTCACACCGAGATCAATCAATTGTTCAGAAGTAAATCTATGAGCAGATTCATAAAATCCTCCACTTGCCATTCCCAACCCGGGAGATTGCAATAGTCCGTTTGAATGTGTAATCCAAGATTGTCCTGGTAAGGGGAAGTCTGGTGGCGACCAGTTAATAGTCAGAACATTGTTAGAGAGAGTTCTAGTAACATAACGAGGCGGATAAGTTAGTTCGAAAATCATAAGATTTCCGAGATCCATGTCTTCTGTATCTGTAAAAAGCGGGTAGATAGTTTCTTTGTAGCCGCGGTTATTCAAGACAACATTATAGCTTTGCTCTGCAAAAACATTAGGGATAACAAACACACCATATTCATTTGTAGCGACAGGACCTATTTCTGTATATCCAGTCAAGCTCACAGCAGCTCCTATCACGGGAAGATTGGTATTAGATGAAATAACTGTCCCAGTTATTTGCATAGCCGAACCTGCGAGCATGGAAAAATCATGATAAGTGGTTTGACCATCCTCGATGAGTATATTTTCATTCACATAGTCAATAAAACCGGGTAGGGAAGCAGTAATACCAATATTACCTTCAAAAACAAATTGAATGAAATAGTCACCATTTGCATCAGTGAAAGTTTTGCGAGTTGTGTCATTTATGGATATTTCGACCCCTTCTAGAGGAGTTGGAGGATTACCAGTAGTCACATTACCGGAAAGATTTCCCATTCCACTAGTGCTAAAAATTAATCTTGTATTGGGAAGATTTGCTGAGCGAACCCCAGCAGCCGTATCACCAAGAACTAATTGCTGATTGAGATGGTTTCTGGAAAGGGTTCTGTTCGTATTTCCGGGCGATGTATTCTGCCATGAATTTCCGCCTGCATACTGAGTTTGCCCTGAGATAAAGGTTCTTGTAGAGGCTATCACAAGATTGCCTTCTAAATAGACAAAAGGAGTATCAAGCTCGATTAAAATATCTTTTTCTCCAATGACATTATCTACAGGAATAAAACCGTCAAAAACCATAGTAAACTGGTCAGCTGGTATCCAGTCAGTGGTGGTGTTAAAAATCAATTTATCTGTTGGTACAATTGCCATATACAGCTGAATTTGGATAGGATCTAAGATAAGGTTTCCCACAGTTGAAGCTCTGTATCTATATTGAACATGAGTTATCAGACCACCAATACCTATTTCAGATTCGTAATAAATGTTTTGGGTCAGTGAATTTCTCTGGTTAAAATTTTGCAATACATTTAAGTTTGTAAAACTAATCGCTTCAGGATTTCCTATATAGGCATGACCTGCAGGTAACCATAAAATTGAAGGAGACATAGCGGAAGGGGACATTATATCGTGAGTATAAACAGCTACAACAATGTATCTGTGATAAAGTCCTGTTTCAATATTAGCCCATGTTTCATCGTTGTATGAAGTAGTATTAATGCCTGTAGCTACAGTTAACCAATTTAATGGATCTAAATGCTCACCTTCATTAGCTCTGTAGAGAGTATAACTTTCGAGATCTCTATTTTCCGCAAGATCATTTCTAGTAGGAATAGGTGCATCCCAAGATATTTCAATGGTAGCACCAGTCCTTTGAAAGACAACATTTGTAGGAGGTAATTGTATTTCTTGAATAGTGATATTTGGCAAGATAAGATTTGAATCTCCAACATCAAAAGATTGAACATATTCTTCAAAACCTATTGCATTTACATAGATAGTATAAGTCCTGTCTATCCAAACTTCTGGGAAAAAATACTCTCCCTGAGCATTAGTAGTCAAAGTGCCGAGATTTGTATATCCAGCTATTTGGACAGCAGCACCAGCTAAAGGTAAAAGCGTGTCTGAGGCAAAAATAACTCCAGAAACTGTAACAGCAGGTGAGGGATTTATGGAAAAATTGTGAGTTATAGTTTGTTCGTCAGGTATGTATACATCTGGACTCACATAATCAAGATAACCTACCTTTGTTGCTGTGATGGAATGTGTGCCTTGAAACACATTGGGTATTAAAAATAGACCTTCTGCATTGGTATAAAATGCTCTTGGTGTGCCATTTAAAGCAACGCGGACATCAGGAACTGGACTTCCTGCTGAGGTTATAGTTCCTTGTAGATGCCCAAAACCTTCAGTGACGAATGTAAAAATAGCAGTGGTAACATTGGCATTTAAATTCCCTACAGCTTCTTGTTCGCCAACATAAAGTTGTAGCAAATCGCTGTTTCTGGATAAAGTTCTATTTGGTCCCAGATTAGTATTGTTTTGCCATTGATAAGTAGTAGGATGGACAGGAGTGCCAGTTACAAAGGTTCTTGTAGAAGCCACGACAAGATTTCCGGAAGAATAAGGAAAAGGTTCATCAAGCACAACAATTATGTCATGATCTCCACCAGGGAGATTCAATGGAAGAAATCCATCGAACACTTGAGTATACATTGCTGCAGGCAACCAATCAGAGTTGCTTGAAAATTCATCTATATCGCTATCAATCACCGCTAAATAAAATTGAAATCTCACAGGAGCTGTGATAAGATTTCCTGTAGAAGCAGCACGAAATCTATACTGGATCTGGGTAATTAAACCCTCCATATTCAATTCTTCCTCAAGGTAAATGGTCTGTGTGTAAGAATTTCTCCAATTGATGTTTTGAAGAATGTTAGCGTTTGTAAAAGTTGTTGATTCTGGATTTCCAATTATGACTTGATTTTCAGTTAAGTGCAAAAGCATATTTGACAATGCAGGATCAGAAAGGACATCATCAGTGTAAACAGCCCTAACAATGTATCTAAATCTTCCACCAGACAAATTAGCCCAAGTGGGATCAGTGTAAGTATAGGTAGTGATTTCGGGATCGCTGGGAATGTTGGTTGCGATAGTTGCCCATAAAGAAGGGTCTTCTATATCTGAGACAAGTGCTCGGTAAATGTTGAAACCGAGAAGAGAGCGAAGTTCTCTATTCACATCAAGAAGCGTAATTAGCACATCATCATTTCCATGACCATTGTTTTCGTTAGGAGAATAAATATGGCTGAACAAATCTAAATTTGGTGGTTGCCAAGTTAGCTCAACTGAATAGTTTGAGTTTACAGTTGCTTGAACATTGTTGGGTGGTGGATTATCAGAGTTTGTGTCTCTGATTAAAATCTCTGGAGAACCCATCACCATGTTGGATGGAATATCCCCTTGGCTATCAGCCTCAAATCTCTCAAAACGACTATTTTGGACATAGTCGTGGTGGTTTGAGGAATACATACTTTCCTGAGCTGACAAAAATATTATTATCGAACTCATCATCAAAATTACAAATAGAAACGATTTAGAATCGTAATTAAGTAATTTTTTCATTAACATCTCCTTTACTATACTTTTTACTACTGACTAAATATTTTTTTTAGTCAAAATATAGTTAATTTACAAAAAAAAATATTATAACTAAAATGTCAACTAAATTTTTTTTTGATGATGATAACATCAATAACATAAATTACCTGATAACCACCATCCTATTTGTACCAATCACCTCTCCATCTATTACAGCTCTATAAAAATAAACTCCAGAGCTAACCTGTCGTCTATTTTCATCGCATAAATCCCAGATGACACTATAATTCCTCGTCGGTA
>WRLO01000078.1 GCA_009777575.1 Candidatus Cloacimonadota bacterium | reverse complement strand
CATCACGCATTACAAGAGCATCTACGAGTAATTGAAGGCTTTTCTCTTCCTCAGGACAGTCGAGAGGTAATCCATTTCTTCGCATTGCTATATTTATGTCTTCTATGTCATTACTATCAATCAAATTTTGGTAAACATGCTTACCTTTGTAAAGGGTGGCAATGGTGCAGCCAAAGGAAAAATAGTCGGTAGCAATTACATAGTAATAATCCGACATTTCGGGTGCTGTATATCCTGGTGTTCCTCTCTTTACTTCTGTTTTTTCATGTTCTTTGATATTTTGGATTCTGCTCGTTGTCCCGAAATCGGCAAGCACAACCACATTATCATAAAAATAAATATTGCTTGGTTTAAGGTCACGATGAACCAGATTGTTTGTATGTAATAAATTCAAGGCTTGTAATACTTCAGGAATGATTTTTGTTTTTAGTGTTTGGTAATCACATTGTTTTATAGCACCTTCTGGGCAATATGGGAGCACATCAAAGGGAATATCATCAATGATGTCCAGTTCATCAGTATCATAATCCTTCATTTCTGTAGTGCCATCATCTAGTAAAGGCATGATATGGGTCTGGCGATAATCAGAGTTTTTCCGTAAAAACTCCAGTATCTTTTTTCTGGTTAGGAGTTTTCTTTTATCAGTGAAGGTGTCATAAATCTTTACCACCACCTGTTCACCATCAGAAACTCTCTTTGCAAGATAAACTTGAGATTCACCGCCCATACCTATTCTGTTATTTAGGTCTATTTCATATTTGTCTCCAGAATGGTCTGTGTCAACACCAGTCGATGTGAATACTTTTCGTCCATTCTCTGAGTTCTGTCATCTGACATTGCTATAGTAACATCTGTCATATTTTATAGACTCCTATTTTAATTATTTTAAACTGAAATTTGTTTTCCCACATTGTTCACATTTCTTGTTAAAGTAACCAACAAGATTTCCACCGCATTCATCACATAATCCTTGAGATATTAAATTATCTTTTTGTTGCTTTAATTTATTTCGCAATGCTATTTGATTTTCTCTTAACAATTTTTCTTCTTCTTCTGCTAATTTAATTATTTGTTCTTCACTTATTGGTCCTATATTATTCAATAGCTTAGAAGATAGTTGATTGGATGATAATTTTCCTGCGGTTAGAATAGTCCCATATTTTGTTAAACCGATTGTTGTCTCTTTACAAGCAGAAACCGCAATGATGTTTTTCCAAGAGCTTGTGTTACACCTCCCATGATATTGATCACCAGTAGATAATACAGACCCATCTTTTTTTAAACCCACTATATGATTAGAACCAGCAGAAATTTCTACAATATTATCCCATTTTTCAGTATTACATAAAGTTTCACCCTTACCTTTACAAACGACAGTTCCATCCTTTTTCAAGCCTGCAATTATAAACTCTCCAACAGCAATTGCAGTTATATCTCTCCAATCATCTATTATCGGATAATTTGACTTTTCATCGTCAATTGTAACTACAGTTCCTTCTTTTTTTAAACAAACATATTTATCTTTGTAAGAATATATATCAACAATATCATTCCATTCAGATAATTCTGTTCTAACAATCTGATCCGAAATATTTTGAAGCCCCGTCTTTTTTATTGTTTTTCTAATAACCTCGTTTATTATATTCAACACACCTTTTTTAATTTTATTATCAATAATAAAACACTCAGAAATAAAACTTTGACAAAACTCTTCCATCATTAAAATTTTGGCAATTTTTAACGTTAAGGCTCCGGGATAATGATATTCAATGTCTCCTACAGAAATAATTTCTCTTTTTTTTGTAAGACCTACTGTAAAATAATCTCCTGCTATCACAGCAATGATGTTTCTCCAACCTTTAGTATTGCACTGACCGTAATTATTTTCACCAGCTGTGACAACTGTTCCATCTTTTCTTAATGCAGCGATATGAGTTTCTCCAATAGCTATACAAGATTGATATTGAGCAAAAATCGTGTATTGTTTCCGATAATCTTCACCTACTTTTTTTAAAATTTTATTTGGTAAATTAGATAGGATTTCAAATAGATTTTGTATGTTTTCTTCTGAAGGATCAACTTCTGAAGTAGGAAAAAAATGTATATGATTTAGATAAGATTCATAAATTTGTGCGTGAGGACCTAATTCTAAATAGTGTTTTCTGATATATATTTTATCCTCACATACTCTATCAAATAGTAAATATAGAAAATACAAATCACAAACCTTATTTGTTGATAGCAATTCACCTGTAAGATTTTTTTTAAATTCAATTAAAGCATTTTTGTGACCTTTGTATAAAAAGTATGCTTGCAATCTATCGTTATTAATAAAATTTATTGCATTTTCGTGCCATTTTTCTGTGTGTTCTGTCATTTTTAAAAACAAATCATCTAAAGACTGTGTATTTTCTGCCTTATCAACATTAAATAAATACATGAAATAATAATATCCAAGTTCAGAATTAAATTCAGTTATTTCTTCTATTTCTATTAAATTATTTATTAATTCTGGTACTTCTTTAAATTTCCATGATAAAAACCGACTTTTTATCATCTGAAGAATCTTTTCTTTGTCTGCTTCTTCTGTATGGATTTCTTTTGCTATATCTGTTAATTGTAAATATTTTTTGCCACACCAATATATTGGGCTGATTTCTTTGTCTGAGGCAGTAATTACATGGAGAAACATTGCTAGTGCTAAATCATGATTATTCGCACCTGCCTTGCTTTCTTTGATAATATTAGTTTGTTCAGAAATGTGTTTATCGTTAATATTATTTTGAAAATTACCCCCGAAACAAGTATTTTTTCCCTATTTCCCATTTGCTTGATACTTCATCTGCAAGTTGTTGGTAATTGCTAAATTTTATACCCTCAAAATCAAAATTTAGCGAAAGTTTTTCAAAGCCTTGATTGATAGTATTTCGCCATTTATATTCAAAAGAGTTCACATCGTCAAGCCATAATCTTACTGCTTCATATCCTGCTCGCATATTCTCATCCCTCATTACAAGAGCATTTACGAGTAATTGAAGGCTGTTTTCATCATTAGAGCATTCGAGAGGTAGTCCCTTTCTTCTCATAGCAATATTGATATTTTCTATATCATTTGTATCAATCAAATTTTGGTAAACATGCTTACCTTTGTAAAGGGTGGCAATGGTGCAGCCAAAGGAAAAATAGTCGGTAGCAATTACATAGTAATAATCCGACATTTCAGGTGCTGTATATCCTGGTGTTCCTCTCTTTACTTGAGTTTTTTCATGTTCTTTGATATTTTGGATTCTGCTCGTTGTCCCGAAATCGGCAAGCACAACCACATTATCATAAAAATAAATATTGCTTGGTTTAAGGTCACGATGAACAAGATTGTTGGTATGCAATAGATTCAAGGCTTGTAATACTTCAGGAATGATTTTTGTTTTTAATGTTTGGTAATCACATTGTTTTATAGCACCTTCTGGGCAATATGGGAGCACATCAAATGGAATATCATCAATGATGTCCAGTTCATCAGTATCATAATCCTTCATTTCTGTAGTGCCATCATCTAGTAAAGGCATGATATGGGTCTGGTGATAATCAGAGTTTTCCCGTAAAAACTCCAGTATCTTTTTTCTGGTTAGGAGTTTCCTTTTATCAGTAAAGGTGTCATAAATCTTTACCACCACCTGCTCACCATCAGACATCCGCTTGGCAAGATATACTTGCGATTCTCCACCCATACCGATTCTGTTATTTAGGTCTATTTCATATTTGTCTTTATTTGTCTCCAGAATGGTCTGTGTCAACACCAGCCGATGTGAATACTTTTCGTCCATTCTCTGAGTTCTGTCATCGGCTAGGGCTATTGTCTTGTCGGACATACTATCTCCTTGTTTATTATTTTAAATTTCCTACCCACACCGAAGGTGTCGATCGCTATGTAGCAACCAAACACCACACACCCAATTACCATACCGAAGGTATGGAACGAATGATACCTATTCTTTACCACAGTCTCATACCTTCGGCATGAAAAAAATATGAGGGAATGCATTCTTTCTACATAGCTATCGACACCTTCGGTGTGAAGAGGTAAATCTGTTTTGTCCATCATTTGAGTTTTATCGTCTGCCATGGCTATTGTTTTATCTGCCATATTATCTCCTTTTAACTATTATTATGCTCATATTATCTGTGGATCTTTTTTCGAGTGCCAGTTCTACCAAAGATTCACACATAATCTCTAATTTATCATTATTTATTATGATATTTTCAAAATCCTCATTTTTCAGAGTACCCCAAACACCATCAGAGCAAAGGACATAGATGTCATTTTCAAAGACTCTGTCTTTACCATCAACGATATTGGGTATTGCTCTATTTCCACCAATGAATCTTGTTAAGGCATTTTTTTGCTCTTCGTTTACATGGTCTGTGGAGAGCTGCATAATATATGGCGAGCGAAATCTATAGATTCGTGTATCGCCAATGTTAAAGGCTATAAAATCGTTATTATTGATGTATAACCCAGCTATGGTTGTAGCCATTTTTGAGTGCTGTGCATCCTTTCTTTGAGCTTTGATGACGGCATTGTTGGCTTGGGATATTATATTTTCAATGTCTGCTGATTGAAAATCAGCAGTACTTTCTGCCGATTGGAAATCGGTACTATGGGATACAAATGTATTAAGTGTTATTTCGGCAGCTTCAAACCCAAAATCAGCACCACCTACTCCGTCACAAACTGCAACGAGACAACATGACTCTGTTGTTTCGGTATATGTTCCTTCAGAGACAAGTTTATCGTTTATCAAAACTCTGTCATCATTGTATGGTCTTTTCCCGATGTTTATATAACAAGCGATTTCAAGCATTTTTGTTTTTCTCCATTGTTTTTTGGAACGGATGAATGCGTTCCCTACGGTTGGCGGAACGGATAAATGCGTTCCCTACGAGTTTGGTGTCGTTCGGATATCGATGCTACGAATAAAGTCAAATTTTCCATTTTTATCATTTACATTGATAATATCACCTTCTTGGATATTTTCATCAAAGATGAATTCAGCTAAGTGATTTAGATACTGATCTTCGATGACATTGCCAATTCCTCGTCCGCCATTGCTTCTAGGTTCATCTTGCCAACACATTGAATAAAGCAGTTGATAAGCATCATCACTTATTTTGATTTCTATTTTATTGTTTTTAAAGTAAATTTGATTGATATTATCTATTTGTGACTTTGCGATTTCTTTAGATGCTACCTCATCAATGTAGTTAAAAACAAGAATATTTTCACCAAAACGATTCATAACTTCTGGTTTATAGTGATTGTTCATTTCACTGCGAACTCTTTCCTCAATGACATCAAATTTGTCATCTGGAGTCACAATTTTTTCTCTTGTAATCAGCCCTGTATTTGGGTCTTTCAATTCTCTGGATATGCCGATATTGCTGGTAAAAAAGATCAGTGTTTCTGTAAAATAAATTGTGTTCCCCTGCCCATCAGTCATTCTACCATCTTCCAATATCTGTAAAAACTTATCCATGATTTTTGGGTTTGCTTTTTCTATTTCATCAAACAGCAAAACAGAAAATGGATTATTTTTCACAGCATTTGTGAGCTGTCCACCGCTATCATAACCTACATAACCTGGAGGAGCTCCAAATAGTTTTTGATCAGCATGTTCAGCTGCATATTCACTCATATCAAAGCGTATCAAAGACTTTTCATCTTCAAACAAAAGCTCTGTTACGGCTTTGACGATCTCTGTTTTCCCCGTTCCTGTAGGTCCTGCCAAAAAGATAATTCCTCTCGGTTTTGAACCAGATGAATGTTGCAACCCAGACAATCCAACCACAGCTCTTTTAACCACTTTCACTATCTTGTCTATCACATGATCTTGTCCTTTTATTCTGTTTTTGATGCGATCCCCCATGTCATTACCAAGTTTACCTTTGATTTGTGACCATTTATTCTCTTTTAAACCATATTTATATATCGAGACGACATCTGCAATTTCTTCAATGGGGATATTGCTTTTATCATGAAGCCTTCTTAACTCGCCTAATTCGAGTATCTTCATGCCTTCAGTTAAATCTGTAAATTTTATGCGGATTTTTTCTATTTCAGGTGTTTTATTATCTCTAAATTTATCATAAAATTTGTCTATGTAAACGCTACGAACTACTCTATCAGGGTTGGCGATAGTTATAGTTCTCACATTTGGGTTGTTTATAAAGAACCATGCTGGAATGTCATTGAGTTTGTTCACAATCAAAATCAAAGTGTTGATATAAGATTTGATTCTAAGTGCATTGTTTGAAGCGTAAAATAGGTTCAGAAAGAAAGCTATCTCAGCTTGACTCATGGAGTCTGGAGAGTTTAGAAAACGAGATGAATAGTTCAATATATTTAGATTGGACTTGGCGTTTGTGTTTTTGGATGGAACCAATTCAGTCTGTGAGTTATTTTCATTTTCTGATGCTCTCGCAGTCATATATTTTCTTATTTCTTCTGAGTTTTTCACTATTGAGTTTAGGTTTTGTGTTTCTCTTTTTAATATTTCTTTATTTGTGAATCCATCGTTTGAAATACCAAATATTAGGTCACAATACCTTACATCATACAAACCTTCTGTTTCGTCACTATTGAACATCATAGTCAATATCTCGTTTAAACTAAAGAAGTCTATTTCATCATTATTTATAGGAAAAGGATATTTATCTGAGATATTACCTTCTATGATAAATGTACTTTTAATTCCTTTAAAGCTCATCAATTCTTTTTGCCATTTTTGGATCAATGCATTATCTTTCATTTTGTTGCCTCTCTTTATAAATCTTTTTTATGGATTCCCACTGAAATCATTCTATCTCTGTAGAAAACATTTTGAATAGAACGCTCTTTTTGTAAGTATTCCAAATACTTATTTTTTATATTTTTATTTAAATAGATGATATTTTGATTGGTTGACCCACGAAGAACGCATTTGTTATCATTCAATTCATCGATATAAGGACCATCTATTAACACCGAAACAAATTGTTCCAAGTGTTCCCATTCATCTGTTTTTTTTATATCATCAAAAGAATAACCTGTATAAACTAAAATATCTTCAGTAAATTCTTTTAGAAGAGGCAGTAGTTTACTCATTTCGTCTGCTTGCTCCAAAGGATCACCACCAGTAAATGTTATCCCATCAATAGTTTTATTATTTATAGCCTGTTTTATCAGCCCGGCAAGTTTTTTTACTTCAATATTTTTGGATAGATTTTTACCCCAAAGCTCAGGATTGGCACAATTTTGACATTGCTTTGAACAACCTATTGTCCAGACTACAAGCCGTTCACCGGGTCCTAAGGTAGTTATGGGGTAAAGTAGTCTATCAATTTGCATTCTTCTTTATTTCCTTTGCTGAAATACGGGAAATTTTATATTTATCATAATCATCACAGTCTTCGCATTCTGCAATTTTGTCATTTATGCTCGAAACAGAGTATTTTCTTCCACATACATCACATGTAATGATGAATAGTGTCTTGTCACTTGAAGCGGGTTCTTGTTGGCAATCGGAGATTGCCGCTACATCATGGTCAACTGATGTTTCTTCGATAGATATAGAAATCTTGAACTCTTTATCTGCAAGGGTAAGTATATCGCCATCTCGAATGATTTGTTTTATCCCAGCTCCTATGGTTTTATATTCTATTTTTGTGGGATTGGTAGCTGTTGGTATATGTTCTATTTTGTAATGGTCATCATCAAAAATAATTTTACATTGCTTTCTTGAAATTAGTCTATACTCTCTAAAAAAATCCGGTTCAATATCACCTTCTCTTCCTAAAATCATAGATGATTTTTCTTCTTTTTGAATTCTCTCACCAAGAATTTTTAATGATTTTCCAGAAAATTTATCTGTCAACTCAAGATTTGGTAAAGTTTTTGTAATAATGTCATTAAAAATAGCACCACAATTTATACAAGATACTGCTTGAATTTCATTTTCATTATAGCAATGTTGACATTCTTTGCTCATCAATCTCTCCATTATACCGTAAGAGCCATTTCTGCTAGCTTTTTAGCACTTCTCTTTGTTTGATATTGGTCGAATTCATTGACCAAATTATCCTGCTTTACGATTATATTTTCCTTTGAATTGGATAGATACACCTTTTTACAATATTTTTTGTCTGGTTCTCTTCTTGTTTTCATATTGAATATCACGCCTTTTTTATTTAAGGATTCTACTATTTTGGGGTGTAATTCACAAAAACTACCCATTTGCGACATAAGATAATTATTGTCATTCTCGTTTAAATCAGTGTCTCGAATCGCAAGACCAAAATTCAAATCATCATCTGCAATTCCTGGCTCTGTTTCGATAGCTACAATTTCCATCATAATTTGCTTTTCATCAGATAGGTGGACATGGATAGCAGAAGTACCTGTGGAATTATTACAGATAAAATGATTCCCTTTATGATTATCTCCAAAAACTATTTCTTTTGAAGTGTTGTATCCAAACTCTTTCATCATTTCATCAATCTGCTCTCTGATATATTTTTTTTCATTTTCAATCTTTGATTGGCTTGCAAGCTGATCTTTTTCATGTTGTAAGTGTTCTATGGAAACAAATCTGTGTTTTTCTTTGGGTAAAATGATTTTTTTTGTATTTGTCTTTTGATTTACAATTTCTAAATAAATTACATATTCAGCATAGTATTCTTGATAAAGATCATCAAATTTTTCTATGTTCTTCGTAATGTTTGGTTTGATGGTGTTATATTCGTTCTCAGCCGCCTTGAACCCACTTTCTGCTCCGAAAGCTGATTGGTAGATGCTATTTGCAATCTTATAAAGTAATTTACAATCTGAGACTTGTAGAGATTCAGAATTTATATAGTCTTCTATTTCTGCCAATATCTTGGTTGCTCTGTCTTTTATGTCTGTTTCTATTTTATCAGAAATGTTAATAACTACAGATCTAAGTGTAAAATCAAAATCTTCAATGTTTTTTATTTCTTCTTTCTCATAATCAAATTTAATTGCTTTGAGTTTTTCCTGTATTTCGAGATGATTAACAAATTCTTTGATTAATTCTTCATATTTTTTTGATTCATTGAAATAACTTAAGACAGCACTATTTGTAATATCAACAAGAGACTTGCTATATCTTGCTATTTCATTAGGTTCAGTTGGAACATTAAGACTTAAAGCTTTTTCGAGCTGCTTACAATATCGTTCTTTTAGTTCCTTTAGGCTATCTATCACCGAAGACATCTCGTCTGATTTACCTATTTTTTTCACTTCTGACATCAGATGTCTTGATAACGCAGCTATATGTCTCTCTGTTTTTGATATTTCTTTGTTTAGCTTGTCAGTTTCTTCTCGAATTTTTCTCAATCTTTCTTGACGTTGTCTTTCAAGCTGTATTTGCCTTTGCCGTTCAAGCTCGGCATGGTCAATTTTGGGCCCGCTCATTTATTTCCCCTTATGTTTTTCTCTTTGTTTCACTACTTTCCTCTGTAATTACTACCGCTTTTCCAAGCTTCATAATTTCCACAAGTCTTACAATTGTTGTCTGACTTGCATTTGTAGTCTCTGGTCCCAGAATCTGGCATACCCTCTGATAAGTAGCATCTGCCACTTGATTGGCAGTAAAAAGGGCACCAACCTGGTATAGGGCGTGGTCTGTTCATTAGATTTTTTAAACTCCTTTTTCTTTGATAGTCTCTTTTTTCTCTGGAAGAAGTGTTGCAGCTATAATAGACGTTACAAATGTGGCTACAACATATATAATTACACATAATCTCCCACCCCGAAGGGGCAATGCTAACAACTTAAGCTGCTTAAAATCCGTAGCGGCAATCTCCGATTGCCATAAACCCGCATAAAAAGCCAATCGGAGATTGGCACTACGGAGCGGATTTTTCTTAAGTTGTTAGCATTGCCCGAAGGGGTGGTTCAAGAGATATGAGGCTATGCCGAATAGCTCTTGAACCGACACCTTCGGGGTATGTAAGGTATAATTTTATGAAAATATACTTCTCCGACTGCACTCATACATGCATTCCCTACCGTTTGGGTGCATTTTATGACTTATTGGACTGCGCTTCTACTATTTCAACAACCATTATAAACTTTTACAGTACCTTTAACTTCGTCGATTATTGTAATTTTGGCACGTGTACCATGTCTCATATAGCCATTATAGATGTTATCCAACTCTTTTTTTGCTTCTTCATAAGTAGCAAAAAATATGTTTTGATGCCAGAGGTCATTACTAGTTCCTGTGTTATATTCAGGAATTGAAGAACCTTCTTGTTTTTTCAAGATGTCTTCACCCTCAGAACATTTAGTTCCGTGACGTTGCCATGATTGCACTTGATAAAATATCATTTTTTCTCCTTTTAGACAATGGAACGGTATACTGTGTTCCTTATTTGTCTATAACTTGATTATTTTGCACCATAATCGTGGGGACTCATGTAAGTATGCGTTCCCTACGAATTTGGGGTTTCGGAGAGGACTCATCTACTGTTTTATTCAATTTCATTCCTCCAAAACCCATATCCCTCTGTAGAATCGCTAGGTCCTGCTGTAGTATTTCTCCATAAATTCGGAGAACCTTGTTTGTAAGCTACATGACCTTGATTTGAGGATGAATTTCCACTCGGTGGTTGCATGTCACTACCTGTTATAGTGCCTGCTGTTTTAGTAAAACTTCCACTGGAGTTAATATATACACCACCACCAAAACCATTGTTGTTGGCTGAATTTCCCATCATTGTTCCGCCAGTAATAATAAAATGTCCAGAGCTGACATGAACTCCGCCGCCGCTATTTGTTGAAGAAACATTGTATGAAATAGAGCCATTATTCATTGTGAGTCGGGCACCTTGTGAGATATAGACACCACCACCTCTATTACCGCTTGTATTGCCTATGATAGAGCCATTTTCCATAATCATGGTTGCGTTTGATGCTAAGTGTACTCCACCTCCATAGCGGTTACTTTGATTGCTGGAAATGCTTCCGTTTGACATCGTTAATAACCCTTGCGATGAGACAAAAACACCGCCACCTTCACCATCATTATACCAGTTCTGTGCAATATTGTCTGTAATTGATGCGTTTCCTTGAATAGTCATTGACCCGCTATTGATAAAAACACCGCCACCGTAACTATAATAACCATTTGCAGAATTATTTAAAATAGAGGAATTATCTCTCATTATAAAAACACCGCCATTCACAATAACTCCGCCACCGTTTGAATTACTTATATTATCAATAACTTTCGATTCACCTTCCATATAAAATAAAGAACCGCTTTCTACCCTAACTACTGCATTATCATTGCCTTCGCGACCTTTTAAAACTATATTTCTAACGATTACTGTTTGCCCTGTCCCAACCTGTATTAAAGCCCCATTTGCAGATAGCGATAGCGTTCTACTGCCTTCGATAGTGACAATGATGCCCACTACAGATCCAAATAAATTACCAGAGGTGAAAGGCACAGATATATCACTTGAAACATTGATAGTATGTGTTTTATGATTACCATCATTTCTGATAGCATTAATAGCTTGGTTCCATGTGTTTATGTCAAAAACATTAAATGTTCCGCCTATCGTAGGAATTGTAACAATTGCAGTTCCACTTTTAGTTTGGTCTGTTGTAGATCTAGCTGTAACTATCAAAGAATGAGCGGTTTCATTGAATGCTACTGTCAATAAACCAGATGAAGTGATATTCGTTCCACCACTGCCTCCAGAAACTGACCATATCACACTTTGTAAAGGATTATTGGTTCCTTCGACAGTTGCGGTGAATATATAGCTTTCACCTCTTGCTATGCTTATTGAATTGGGGTGGACGATAACATCCGTAATTATAGAACCAGTAATTACTACTCTGGCTGAACCAGTTTTTCCTGTATCTACTTTGGAAGTAGCACGGACATTGATAACCGCCGCAGTTTCAGTTATGGACACTGTAAGCAAGCCTTCATCAGTAATCGTTGACCCAGAATTACTTCCCGTAACAAGCCAAGTTACTTCTTGTGAAGGATTGTTTGAACCGTTTACAACTGCTGTAAATTGATGTGTTCCACCTCTGACAAGTTCTATTTCTTCCGGATTTACAGTAACGCTTGATATATAGCTTGACCCATCTGGGTTTCCTAAATTTGTCACATCTTCACATCCTAAAAGGATTAACAAAAATACGATATAAATAAATTTTTTCATTTAGTTCTCCTTGTTTTAAACTCCATATCCTAAACCTACAAACAATCGTGTAGTTATCGATCTATAATCATGAAATATCTTTTGGGTACCAAAATTTCCTTGAATTCCGGGTCTTATATAAAATAAAGAATTTGGGAATCTTATCCTATAGGAAGTACCTACCAATATCGAAAAATCATCTTTAAATATTTCATCAGTACTCATCGAATATGCTACTCCGACATAAAGACCATAAATAATAGAGGTAAAAATTCTACTTTCTGAAATAGTTAATTTTGCTCCTTGGTCTAATTCATAATTTCCTATTGTTAAAAAAAAATCATTAAAAGTTATAAGCAATTTGTCAGGTGAATCATCATCGTCAAAACCTCTTTGGGTCTGCAATACTCCAGTTTCTATAGAAAATTTTCCAGGGTGAGTACTCTGAGGATTGATGGTCGCAAATTTTATCGGAACAGAAAAACCATATGTTCCACCCATTACATTGCCTAATCTAGTGCTTTTCTTTTCCTCATCCTCTTTTTCTGATCCATGTAAATCTGAAAATGCTATGCCAGCATTTACACTTAAACCTATATTATTAAATATATTAGAGTTTTCTCGTGAAGCATAATTTCTTTGCCTTGTTTGAGGTGTATTTGATCCTAAATCTCTTATAAACTGGCTATAGGGAAAACGAAAAATTTCTTCTCCTTGATTAATTCCGGTTTCAATATTAATCACTTTTAAATGGAGCTCATATAGATTCCCAATTTGTTCTACGCCAACAGAAACAACCAAAGATGCACCTGTTTGTCTTGTTATTGACTGCATAGTTTCTCGACTTACTAGTCCACTTTGTTGAAAAATCTGTTCCGTTCTTAGCAAATTTTGGTTATCACGGTTAGCAACACTAAAATTTCTGTCATTAACGGCATTTCTGCTTATTCCCCGAATTATATAGTTTGTTAATTGTGGTTGGTTACCATTCGCTGCAAAAATAACTATGGTACTACCTCTTTGAATTAAAGGAAAGCTGTTTAAATAATTCGATGCTTGGCGAATGATTCTATCAAGATCATTGTTTGAGTTACTTCTGGAAGTATTTGTAGTTGCACAGCTTATAGTCATGCAAATAATAATTATCATTAATGTTATAACTTTCAATCTGTGAAGACTATTGTCATGTTGAGTTATGTCATGTTGAGGAACGAAACATCTTTTAGATTCTTCACTTTGTTCAGAATGACAAAAAGTTACTTCATCTATAATTCTTCTTTCATATCTTGTTGATTTTTTTATTAATTTCATAATTACCTACTCTTATTGCTTTAAAAATTTTTCAAATTCTGATTTAAAACCTGTAGTTTCTATATTTTGAATTGCAGACCTGATAGCCCAATCTCTTGCTTGTGAAATCACCTGGTGACCTTCAATACCTTCGCTATAACCTGTAAACAAAGTGCTACCAGAAGAGGAAACTAGCGAATACTGAAGCGTATAGCTAGCGAATTTATAATCGGGGTTATTTATCTCCTCGTTTGTGAGAATAAAAGAAGCTGATAAAACATATGTATTTAAGTTTTGACTACCGGTTCGATATCCAAGACTATTTATACTGGTGGATATTGCATTTGTTATTCTACCATTCACATCACCCGTTACTTCCACTTTGATACTAAAAAGATTTTTAGCCTCATCAGCAGCTAGTTTTACTTCTGTAGCATTTCTTAGATTCCCATAAATGGGTCGATTTAGTGGTTGATTTGAGCTTAATACGGAATATACAGTATATGCTGTATCTGTTTCAAAGGCTAACAATGCTGCTTCTTGCCATCTTTGAACAGATATTAATTGTCCAGCAAACCTTCCACCAGCATCTTCAATAAGACTAGTCACTGCTCTTTCATTTTCTGCTATTAACTGTCTATATCTTGCAGCACTTTCTTGCCGATTCATATAAGCAAACGCATAGTATCTACCATCGCTTTGAAGTGGAGATATTATTATTTCTACTCCTATCAGTTTTACATTTGTTGAAATATCTACTCCTCCTGAAAAGGTAGTACCTTTGATAATTAAATCTTGCCTACCTGTGTTTCGTATCTCACTTGTTTCTTCAATATTACGCCTAGTTATTCTTGTCCCTTGCAATGTTGCTATCAACCTTTCTGTTAAATTTTGAACTGCTAATACCCGTGCTTCTTCTATTGTGACACCACTTCCCATGTCTGTAAGATATATTCTTTCATTATATTCCCTTTGTTTTTCTGATATCCAGTTATTATCAGATACAAGCGTCCTTGATTCTGAAGATTTTAAACTAACAGAATAAAAAATAATAACTAAAGTGACAAATAAAAAACATCTTTTCATTATGACTCCTCTTTTTTATAGAGATTCAAAACATTAT
This sequence comes from Candidatus Cloacimonadota bacterium, assembly GCA_009777575.1. Taxonomy (GTDB): domain Bacteria; phylum Cloacimonadota; class Cloacimonadia; order Cloacimonadales; family WRIO01; genus WRLO01. Next base: position 1,906 of record WRLO01000078.1, on the reverse strand, counting down.
TTTTGATCTTGGGTTTACTTGAAGACCATTTACTCTTATCTCAAAATGTAAATGTGGACCTTGCGATATGCCGGTTGATCCTGTAAGACCTATTACATCACCTTGATTTACACGCTGTCTATTGACGACATTTCTTCTTGATAAATGTGCATAAAGCGAAGATTCATTATTCGCATGCTGTATTTCGATGACTTCTCCGTAATCAGATTGATATCTTGACCTTATGACTATTCCATCTTGTATTGCCAAAATAGGAGTTCCTGTCGCTGCTCGTAAATCAATTCCCCTATGTGGTTTATTTACTCTGTAAATAGGGTGAAATCGCATCCCAAACTCTGATGTTACCACAGGATTGTTTAGCGGTGCTCGGTAACTCTGCTGATTTGCTACTGCTGTAACTATTGGAAGCTCTGGTTTTAAAGAAGCAATAGGCACACTAGGTGTTTCTACTATCATTGGTATCACTTCTTCATAATCCAAAATAGCCACTTCTATAGATATCTCTACCATTTTTTCAACTGCTTCTCTGATTTGGCTAGTAATTTCATCTGCTCTAAAACTTTCAATTTCATACACTGTATCTTCAATTATTGATTTTAATAAATTTTTATCCATCGATAATTGAAAAAAAGACTCATACAATCCTGATGATAAAACATAAGTTTCTCTTCTGGAAAAATGACTGTCCCGTATTGATGCAGTTCCCACAATTTCTAAATATTCATCGGAGATACTTTGCCTACTTACCACATTGTCTATTTCATGCCATGTATCTCCACTATTTAGCCATGCTTCCACCCATCCATTGATAAAAAAAACAAGTGCTTCATAAGTTGAGCCTCTGGCTAATTCTTCTGCTAAATCTCGATCTGAAGACTCTCCTCGCCCATAAAAATATAGATTATAATCATCTTGAGACACACCCCACCAATCTGGAGTAAATACTCTAAAAGGTGCCAATAAATCCTGTGTATGGATCACCTGATTAATTGACATTAAAATGATAAATATGACTATATACTTCGTGAACCTTATGATCATCTTGTCCTATTCCTTAGTCTTATGGGACTTGGTGTTGTAATTTATACTGTCGGCGCGTCTCTCTCGCCCTTTGTAAAAATTGATTTGCTGTTTCCGAGAAAGGATTGTCATTTTCACTTGATTCTTGTTCTATCCTTTCATAAAAATTATCTTCATCAAATGCTCGCTGAACATAAGCTCTAAATAAACCTGAAGGTAGCTCGTAAGTTTCTCTACGCGTTATGACTGCACCTCTTATTGATGCGCTAGAAAAAACATCAATACTACTTTCAAAAGCTGTTTGACGATGAACCTCAATTCGAGGATTATTTGATACCATTAAATTGGCACTACCTCTTAGGCTTTCGGCTTGACCATTTAAATATTGTGTTAAGAGTGTTAAAGCTTCTTGATCTGCCATTCTTTCAGCATATTCTCTGTCAATAGATTCATAATACGAGCTGAATGACCTTAGATCATCAAAATATAAATCGTCATACCAAGAGGGGTTTTGTAGTAGGATGCCTTCTGGCTGCGGTTGTGCTGTTTCGATTGGGATGTTTCTCCCAGCACACCCAATTAAAACTAACGAAATTATCGTTAGCATAATAGATAATAATGTCTTTGTTTTCATTTATTTCTCCTTAGTTAGTATAATAATTTATAATAAAAAAAAAGACACCCTTACTGAAAGAAAAATAGTTTCTCTCAGCAAAGATGTCTTTGGTAATAAAGTTATGGATTTCAGATAGTTTGAGAGTATTTCTCAAACTATTATTGTAAATGCTTATATTATAAGCATTTACGGGGGGGGGGGGGGGGGGGATTTTTGTTTTACGTAGCGGTGTGGGAATCGGGATATACGACAAAGAATATATTTTAATTA
>WRLO01000077.1 GCA_009777575.1 Candidatus Cloacimonadota bacterium | reverse complement strand
TTATCCATTATCCATTATCCATTATCCATTATCCATTATCCATTATCCATTATCCATTATCCATTATCCATTATCCATTATCCATTATCCATTATCCATTATCCATTTCAAGCATAAGTATTAACTCTTGAACCTAATCCGGTCAAAGCGCTATCATCTCTTGGTGCATTGGGATCAGGTGGTGGAAGAAATTTTGAGTCAGAAATATAAATCCCTCTTTTGATAGATTGCCAAGTAATGCTCTGTTTTGTTCCTGAGTTGAGATAAGTAATATCCTTTTGGAAAGCCATTTTGATATTTCCTACTTGTTGATAATCTGAAAAGTCATTTTGTATTTTTTGACTTCCAGAGTCTTTAATCTCTCTTTGTAATAAAAAAGTTTCAGCATTGTAATAATGTGTAACTACTTCATTGGTTTTATTATTTTTAATGACAACTTCATAACAATTAACACCATCTATACTGATTTTTCTAGTTGCTTGGCTTTTAAAGACTGAATTTTTTGGGTCAGTGTAAGCATAATCTTCCCAAAGTTTTCTAAGCTCTCTTTCAGCAGAATTACTATCATCAAAGGAAGTTAAATTGCCATTTTGATGAAACCAGATATTTTTCCCATCGTCTCCAGAGCGATAGACAATTTGAAAATTGCTTGAAATAATCGAGACATTCCTTAATGGTTTGCTTATGAACTCCTCTAAATTAAAAGTGCCATTTCCGAGCTTCATTTCTCCTTGAAAATGAAATGTTTTATCATTTCGAACATATTTTTCACCACCAAGAGCTTCAAAATTTAATTTAAATATTGCATATGGATCAATGCGACCACCCGATGTATACGGGCTAATTGCCTCTGTTCCTTGAACTGATGATATATTCGACATCCTTGTCTCCTTTTAATATATATAATCATTGTCGAATATATTTAAGAATTATTTAGAGAAATTTTTATATTGTCAAAATTTCATGCGAATCTCTTGTAATCAAGACAGTATGCTCAAATTGTGCGCTCAAAGATTTATCCTTTGTAGTAACTGTCCAATTGTCTATGGTAGAAGTCTCGACTTGATAGTTTTTGCTTTTGTTTATCATAGGTTCTACAGTAAAAATCATACCTTCTTTTAGTAAAATATTATTTGTTCTTGAATAAAAATTACAAACATGAGGGTCTTCATGGAAACTAAGTCCCGTGCCATGTCCACCATAATCTTTGACGACAGAATAACCAAATTTTAAAGCATAAGATTCGATAGTTTTACCCATTTGTGAAAGGAGAATACCGGGTTTAAGCATTTTTATACCTTTATACATAGCTCTTTCAGCTCTTTCAACAAATAATTTTACATCTTCCGAAACTTCACCAATGATAAATGTTTTGGAAGTATCTCCAAAATATCCATTTAAAATAACAGTAACATCAAGATTTATAATATCACCATTTTTCAAAACATCTTTTTTTGATGGTATTCCGTGGCAGACTACATGATTTATCGAAGTGCATAGCGATTTAGGAAAACCATTGTAATTTAAAGTAGCAGGTATCCCTTTATTTTTTGTCATAAACTTGTGAGCTATGCTATTGATTTTCTCAGTATTCTGTCCAATAAAGAGTTTTTTTTCCAGCTCAAAAAGGCATTCTTTAGCAAGTATACAAGCCTTTTTTATGCCTTCTATCTGTTCTTTGTTTTTTATTATTATCATATAATTATTCCAATATTCAAATTTCTGCAATGAACAAAAATAGCCGCACAAAAGGCGGCTAATTTGTGGTGGTGGGCCCAAGAGGATTCGAACCTCTGACCACCCGGTTATGAGCCGGGAGCTCTACCAACTGAGCTATAGGCCCTTAAAAATAAAAAATGGATTGGCGTCATTTTTTTAAAGGGGTTCAAAATGTCAAGAGAAATCTAAAAAATCGTGATTTTTTTTTTATTGGAATTTAATTTTTTATTCTGATGACAATTTCATCACTTGCCTTATACCCCTTCAAGTTCTTGCATAAAGCCTGAATAACATCAATAGATAATTTTTCTACCCATTCATTTAATGCTATTTCAGCGCCATTGAAATTGACACTTATTTTCTGAGATTTTTTCATACCGCAGGCATCTCTCGATTTTTCTCCTTTTAGTATCATGTTAGTCATTTCAGAGCAATTGAAACCACAATGCCCGCAAAAACCTTCATTGGCAAAGGGTAAAACTTCAAAAACCTTGTTTATTACTAAATCTCCTAATCTGTCAGTATCATTAATAGCATTTATAATAGGAATACCTTTGTAATCATTTGCTTGTTCTGAATACTCTCCAGTTATCGCAAAAACTTTATCATCAAATAAGTCTTCTACTTCATTTATATTTTTGGCAGCTATGATTTTAGGTAAAGCTTCTTTATTCATGCCTTCTATGACTAACCACTCTGTATTTATGTGGCTTAGCATTTCTTTCAGTCTTAATTGTCTATTCCAAATAAGATAGGTCTCTTCTGAACCTCGGGCAAAAACACAGGTGTTGCTCGCTCTCAAATGCCTTTGACTGTTACTGCCTTCTTTTTCCATAGTAAAGTTTTCTTGGTGAATATCCTTTATAGAAGAAACACTTAAACCATTGTTTTTAAAATATTTAATCAAATTTTCAACGGCAGTTGTTTTTCCACTACGATGAAGACCAATTACAGAAAAGACTTTCATATATCACGAACAAATAAGCTATCTCTATTAATAACCATTAATATATCTTTCAGCCATAAAACCAGCTATAGCTCCATCACTAGTAGCTGTTACTACTTGTCTGAGGCTTTTTTTTCGGATATCTCCTACTACATAGAAGCCTGGGATTTCAGTCTGCATATCATCATCTGTAACTACAAATCCTTGATTATCTAATTGCAATATATCTTTTATCAAGAAATTGTTAGGAGAAATACCTACATAGATAAAAACACCATCGACAATCAATTCTGACGCTACAGAGGTCTTTTTATTTAACAGTGAGAGAGATTTAACTTGATTTTCACCAATAATTTCCTGAACAACTGTGTCGAGAATAAATTCTAATTTTTCGTTTTTTAAAGCCTTTTGTTGAATTGAATGAACCGCTCTAAGCTCGTCTCTTCGGTGAATTATATAAGCTTTAGAAACAAAATTGGTCAAAAACATAGCTTCTTCTATAGCAGAATCTCCACCACCTATCACCGCCACAACTTTCCCTCTATACAATGCCCCATCGCAAGTAGCACAATAGGAGACACCACGACCAGTAAGTCTTTCTTCTCCAGACACACCTAATTTTCGTGGTGAAGCTCCAGTAGCGAATACAATAGCTTTTACTTGATAATTTTGTTCAGAAGTTTTAATTTCTTTATCAGAATCATGAATTATGATCGATTCTACGGTTTCTTCTCTGATTTCAGCACCAAATTTTTGAGCTTGCAATTTCATTTTTTCACCAAGCTCAAATCCTGTCAATATTTCTTCAAAACCGGGATAGTTTTCAACTTCGTTTGTTAAAACTATTTGACCACCAATCAGAGCTTGTTCAAAAACAATAGTTTTTAAGCCACCTCTAGCTCCGTAAATAGCTGCACTGAGACCAGCGGGACCAGCTCCAATGATCGCTAAATCATATTTCACTAATACTCCTTTAATAGGTGAGAAGCGACTATACCCCTCTGAATCTGATTTGTTCCTTCATAAATTTGCATGATTTTAGCGTCACGCATCATTTTTTCTACCGGATATTCTTTCATATAACCGTATCCGCCGAGCAATTGAACAGCATCGGTTGTCACTTTCATGGCAACATCAGAAGCAAAATATTTACACATCGCAGAGAGTTTTGCAAAGTCTTTACAACCTTCGTCAATCAAACGAGCTGTATGATAAATCAGAGCCCTTGCTGCTTCGATTTCGGTAGCCATATCAGCAAGCATAAATTGAACTCCTTGGAAAGTAGCAACAGGTTTTCCAAACTGTTGTCTTTCTTTGACATATTTAGCTGCTGTTTCAAGAGCGCCCATAGCGATACCTATTGCCTGTGCAGCAACCATAGGTCTTGATTTATCAAAGGTTTTCATGGCTATCATAAAACCCATTCCTTCACGAGAAATTAGGTTTTCTTTGGGAATACGGCAATCTTCAAAAATAAGCTCTCTGGTAGCTGAAGCTCTGATACCCATTTTATTCTCTTTTTTGCCAAAACTAAAACCCGGTGTGTCTTTTTCAACGATAAAACAAGTGCAACCTCTTGCTCCTTTAGTTTTGTCGGTCATTGCAAAAACGGTGTATATCTCGGCTTCTCCACCGTTGGTAATCCACTGTTTTGTGCCATTTAAAATATAAAAATCTCCATCTTTTACTGCTGTCGTTTGAATGTTACCTGCATCAGAGCCTGCGTTTGCTTCAGTTATTGCAAAGGCAGCTAGTCTTTTTCCCTCTGCAACAGCAGGTAAATATTTTTGTTTCTGTTCTTCAGAACCACTCAATAGTATGGGATATATCCCAAGTCCAGTTGCTCCAAAAGCCAGACTGGTGCCTGCATCGACTTTACAAAGCTCTTCTGTTACTACTATCAAATCTGAAACTTTCCCACTAAGCCCTCCATATTCTTCAGGCACCATGACTCCAAAAAGATCGGATTTAGCCATTATTTCCACAATGTCCCAAGGAAATATTTGCTCCTCATCATAATGTTCACGAACTGGAAGCATTTTTTCTACTGCTATTCTACGAGCTAGCATTTTCAATTCTTTTTGCTCTTCTGTTAAAAAATAATCCATTAATAACTCCATATTAAAAAATTTTAACAAGGATTTTTAAAAGTCAAATTTTGTCAACGGGTTTTTAATTTTTCAAGCTTGAACGAGAGTTTGATACACAATTTAAGAATACCCCCCTTACAAGGGGGGGGATATGTAATTACTTCACACCGACGAGACACAGCTATTTCTCAATCAATGTTCCCGTTTTGCCTTCGATGGCATCGACAATTCTTTCTATTGATGTTATCAATACTTGTCTTCCACCATTTTTAACAAATCTGATAGCAGCTTGAATTTTCGGACCCATACTACCTTTGGGGAATTGCCCCTCATCGAAATAATTTTGAGCTTCATCTAAGGTCATTTTCGATATTTCTTTTTGATCTGGTTTACCAAAATTAATGCAAACTCTATCAACTCCAGTCAAAATCACTAATAGGTCGGCTTCGATTTTGTTGGCAAGAAGAGCTGATGCAAAATCTTTGTCAATAACAGCATCAACACCTTCAAAATCGCCATTTTTTTCTACATAAACTGGTATTCCGCCACCACCGCAGGCTATGACAATTTTGTTGTTTTCAACGAGGTATTTGATTGTTTGGAACGGAACAATATCTAAAGGAATAGGTGACGGAACAACCTGTCGATAACCTCTTCCGGCATCTTCAACAATTTTCCAACCAAATTGTTTTTGCAGATTCTCAGCTTCTTCTTTTGTATAAAAAGGTCCAACTGGTTTGGTAGGATTTTGGACACTTGGATCGTTTTTATCAACTACAACCTGAGAGAGCAGAGTAACGACATCTCTTTTGATTTTATGTTGATTCAAACAGTTTTGCAAGCATTGCTCAATCATATAACCCATAGTTCCCTCGGTAGCTGCGTTTAAAACACCGAGTGGAAGCGGAGCAATGCCTTTATCTATACCAGCATTGTGCTGAATCAGCATATTCCCAACTTGTGGACCATTCCCATGGGTTATTGCGAGCTGGTATCCTTGATTTATAAGCTCAACAATACCTCCTAGACTTTCTCTAGTATTTTTAAATTGTTCTTCAACAGCTCCTTTTTGACCTGGTTGAATAATAGCGTTTCCGCCGAGAGCAAGAACAGCTTTTTTGTTCATTTTACATCTCCATTTTCTTTGTTTTGTGATATTTAGTGCAAAAAAAATTTATAACGATTTTATGTCAATGATTTTCATTAAAAGCAAATGTGGATTTTAAAAATTATTAGTGTTCAAAATGCTGAAGAGAATTTATTTTATTGAAAACAAAAAACTATATTTGAAAAATTAAAAATGTATTGACATAATCACTTATAATTTTTTTTTTATCCTAAAGTGGTATTTTAAATATAATATTTCTACTTGATATTAACAAAAATCACCACAAGGAGTAAAAAAATGGATAATGTTCCGTCGTGCAGTTCAGATAATGAAACAAATGATAGGAATCAAGTAAATGACTCTGTTTGTTTATTACAAAAAGGTATTGAATCGTTGAATGACAATGATTTTGATACAGCTGTTAGTCAGTTTAAAAAGATTTTAGAAGAAGAAGAGGAAAACTTCACTGCCTGGTTTTATTTAGGTCAAACTAGGTTAAAAATGAACCAAATAGAAAAAGCCTTAAAGGCTTTTATTCGTGCCTTGAAAGTATATCCAGATAATGCAGAAATATTGATGTGGCAAGGCTTTACTTATGAAAAACTCAACGAAAAAAACAAAGCAAAAGAGTGTTTTGAAAAGGTTATAGAACTTCAACCCGAAAACGCTCAGGCTTATTGCCAGATAGGATTATATTATTCCGAAAAGGAACAGTATGAGCTAGCAATGGAATATTTTATCATGGCAAACAAAATCAATCCTAAGGATGCTGCGATTTATATAAATCTCGGAAGCTCTTATGAGATTTTGGGTGAAGATGAAAAAGCTATAGAATATTATAAAACTGCCCTTGAGATTGACCCTTTGGATGCATCTGCATGGTTCTTATTGGGAATGTTGTATATAGACTCAATTGATAATAGATTCTGCTCTTCTGATAGAGATTTGTATCCTGAAATATTTTCATCAAACCAAGAAAAAATTGAGTTAGCCAAAAAATCCTTTGAAACTGCAATTAATTTAAAACCAGACTTTGTCTCTGCAATATTAAACTTGGGTATATTACTATTTAAGGAAGAAATATTTTGCTTTAAAAGAGATAATAACCCAACATCAAATGCCATACCAAACACTACTTGCGGATTTATACAGGCTGAGAAAAGTTTTTTAAGAGTATTGGAGCTTGATGATTCCAATCCAGAGTCTCATTATTATTTAGGGTTGATAGCTGCTGAAAAAGGATTTCATCAGAAAGCAATTGAGCATTTTGAGCATGCAGTTGAAAATAATGGGTTGAATGAAGAAGCTTATCAAAACATGGCAAAATCTTTTATCGAAATAGATGAAAATGAGCTGGCTATTGAATGTTTATTAAAAGCGTTTAAGCTAAATAATGCGAATTTTGAAATAATTTATCAACTTGGTTTTACTTATTTCTTACAAGCAGAGTATGAAAAAGCAAATAAATATTTCGATATGGTTATCAAAATAAAGCCTGATTACCGTGATGCTTATTATTTCAAGGCAATCTCTCTGGTGAGACTTGGGAAAAACTCAAAAGCAATCAAATGTTTTAACCTGATACTGAGTCTTAACCCCAGTGACCATTTTGCTATTTACCAGAAAGGATTGATTTACCTAAATAAAAAAGAAAGAAAAAAAGCGATGATACTGATGAATCAGGCTAAAGAATTGGGCAATCAAGATGCAGATGGGTTTATAATGGAAAATTGATAATGGAAAAAAGTATAGTTTTTATATTATTGATGATTTTTTGTCAGCTTTTTTCAGTTATTAGTGATTTAGAGTTACAGACTTTGGAAAGTATGCTCCAAGAAATGGATTTGACTCTTGAATCCTTGAATTTTCCAAAAGATTGGGCTACAACAGAGTTTAAAATCCCTAAGATGATTGAGATTTTAGAAAAACCTTTGCAGTACCCTATCTTTGTTGAGGAATTAAAAAACAGACTTTTAGAGAGAGATTTTGTAGGATTTTATGATTTTGCAATGAATACTGTTTTTGAGGGTAAACTTGAGGATAATGAGTTTTTGATTGAAATGTATTTTGTTGATGTAGATTCAGTCAGAAACATATCTCTTTATGACATGTTTATCAGTAATTGTGAAAACAGACTCTGGAATATACAATCAGAAGATGATATTTTGAGCTATGTAGAGTATGTATTTGAGGTGTCAAACGATTTTTGGGTTGATGCTTTTAGAGATTTAGAGGAAAATGAGATAAAACTTTTAGAAGTCTTTTTACTTTCATTGGCACAAGCAGGGGATGAATCAAACGAAAAATACAGTTCTCTATTTGAAAACATGATAAAACCAGATGATGAATGGGAAATTGAGGATTATATCGAGCTGATAAAAAAGATAGATTTTACAGCTTTGACTACCTCTGCAAAATACTTTTTTACAGGAATGGAGCTATTGAGACCTAGAGATTTAAGCCATTTATCTTATACTAGGCAAACAGTTTTGCATTCTAAATTTGGGCAAATGGTAGTCGGAACTCGTGCCGATGATGTTTACAATGCACCTATCCCAAGAAGAAGAACGAGACGACAAGAACATTCCATGACACAAAATATCGTCTTTATCTATGACCCTGCTGGAAATGATACCTATAGCTTTGATATATCAACAAACATTAACAAACCTTTCCTCGCTATCATTGATGTCTCTGGTGATGATGTTTATCGAAATAGTCAGATTGGAAAGCTTTTTAATGCGAGCTTTGGCTCTCTTTATCATTATGACGGGGAAGGAAATGATTATTATTATGGTGATGACCTTGCTTTTTCAGCAAATATAGGGTCCCTGCTTTCTATAGACGGTGCTGGGAACGACACTTATTTAGTTGGTTCAAAATCTCTTGGAGCTGCGACTTTTGGAGTAGCTCTTGTAATAAACGCAGGTGGAAACAATACTTTTTCTGGAACATGTATGACTCAGGGTTTTGGTGGTACACTGGGACTTGGACTTCTCGCGAGCTATGACGCACCCATACTTTATCCCCAATTTCCAGTCCCACATCCTATAATGCCCTATGCAGTAGACAATTTTGACGAGGCTATTTTCGACTCCATAAACACTTTTGAACAAAGGCAAGCTCCACTATTACCTCACAAAAACGACACCTACATCTCAGGAGGTCGATATAAACATGGACCGCTAGTTCCTGATGATTATCGAAGTATGTCACAAGGTTTTGGGTTTGGTATCCGTCCTGATATGGCAGGAGGAATTGGGATTTTGTTTGATGAAGCGGGAAATGATCAGTATATAGGCGCTGTTTATGCACAAGGCGGTGCTTATTGGTATGCTCTTGGTATACTTATTGATTTAGCAGGAAATGATGTATATAGAGCGGTTTATTATCCACAAGGTAGTGGTATCCACCTCGCCGCTGGATTTCTTTATGATGAAAATGGTGATGATAGTTATTATTCACGATTTGGACCTGGTCAAGGTGCTGGGCATGATTATGGAGTTGGCTTTTTAGTAGATAAAGATGGAAATGACCACTATTCAATTGATGGTGGAAACGGGATGGGAATCACAAATTCTGTAGGCATTTTTATTGATTCAGCTGGAAATGACAGATATGAAAGAAAAAGACAAGACTCTTATGGTTTTGCTAATATTTCTCGAAATTCTGGTGGGATTGGGATCTTTTTAGATATGTGTGGTGATGACCTTTATCCAAATGACAATATGATGGATAACAGTTCGTGGATAAATGGCATATTTGGGATGGGAAAAGATATGGAGTATACATTGATCACCCCCAATGTAGTGCCTAAGCTTGCCTCTGAGCTTGCGGAAGGAGAAGAGGGGGGAATTGAGGAACAAAACGATGACTCTTTTTCAACATTCTTATCCGAAAAAGCCACCATCCAGGAGCTATTCAGCATAGCTTCTGGTTGGGAAGTTGGTTCTGCTGTAGCGGAGATTCAAGAAGCCAGAAGAGTAATGTTACACAGAGAAATTGAAACAGCAGACTACATATATGATAAAAAACTTATGACAAAAAGCGGGCTTGAGTTGAGAGCTATCCTGGACCTAGCTCGAAATTCAGAATACATCTGGCAAAAGCTGTCAAATGGTGTGAATCATGAACATTTTAGAGCTGTTGGGAACACTATATATATGATAGGTGAACTGGCTGACACATCATTTTTAGACTTATTTGAGAACATGCTTGATGAAGATAGGAATGTAGGTTCTATTTTGTCTGCACTCGGTAATATCAAAACTGAGAGAAGTATTGATTTACTTGAAAGGTTCATGGATACAGACAATATTTATAGAAGAGTAACGATAGCTCGTAGCTTGCTGGCATTAAATAGTGAACGGAGTTTGGAATTATTGATGACATATAATGATGTTGATTGTTTTTTGATTAAGACCATGATATATCAACTGATTCCTAATACTGAAAACTAATGAAATCATGAATAAAAAAAGGCTCGCAGATACATATACCACCGCAGTAAGAGAACCCTATTTTCAGTCTCTCTAAGGTAAACTCTTGTCAATATAAGAAAATAGATATGATTTTCAAATTAAATATTTAGTAAATTTTCTTACAAACCTCTTTTTTTGTATATTTTACTTGACAAAAACACCTCATTAAAATAATTGGCTAAATGGGATTTTAACTACAAAAAAAAAAGAGTAAAGGTTATGCAAAAAAAGTATTTTAAGAAAATTATCGGTGATAAATGTTATTTATCACCAGTATCAATGGAAGATGCAGGACAGTACACAGAATGGTTGAATGATATGTCTGTATCAATTACTATGGGACAATTTAGTCAGGTGATATCTTTAGAAAAAGAAAAAGAAATATTGCAAAAAATTTCAAGAGACTATATCTTTGCTATAATTGACAAAAGTACAGATAAACTGATAGGCAATACAGGTTTACACAAAATCGACTGGGTAAATAGAACTGCAGAGTATGGAATTTTTATAGGAGATAAAAGTTTTTGGAACAAAGGTTATGCAACAGAGGTTAATATTTTGATGCTTGATTATGCTTTTTATGTTTTAAACTTGAAACATGTCCATCTACAAGTGCTTGCTTTCAATAAATGGGCTATCAAAAGTTATGAAAAAGCAGGATATAAAACTGTTGGGAAACTGACTGAATTTTGGGAGATTGAAGGGAAAAGACATGATATGCTTATAATGGAAGCTCTGGCGAAGGATATTGAAAGTAGATTTTTTGTGACGGGAATAGGGAAAGGAATTCTCCACCAATGAATAGGGGTAGAGAATAAAGTATGGAAATAATTGTCTTATATACTATCATTCAATCGAAAATATTTAAAGAATGGTTCGAAAGCATAAATGATAAAATGTTAATACATAAAATCAGAATGTGTATAGATAGGATGACAGAGGGAAACTTTGGAGATTGTCAATCTGTAGGAAGTAAGGTTTCTGAGGTAAAAATACATTATGGGTCTGGATATAGATTATATTTTACAATCCGTAAACGCGAAATAGTTGTGTTGCTTTGCGGTGGCGATAAATCTAGTCAAAAAAAAGATATTTTAAAAGCAAAAGAACTCGCTAAAGAGGTTTAAATGAAAACTAAAAATGAATTCACAAGATGGGACACAGCCGAAACTCTTGAATCTGAAGAAGATATGAGAGAGTATATTGAGGCTGCTTTTAATGAAGGTGATTTGCAGATTATTCGGATTGCCTTGAATAATGTTGTGCGTGCTCGCAGCATGAACGAATTGGCAAAAAATATGGATATTAGTCGTAAAACTTTACATGAAATGTTGTCAATAGAAGGAAATCTTGACTTGTTAAATGCAAAAAAATTATTAAATGCGGTAGGATTTGATTTATCTAAGGATGTTGAGAATAGAGCATAGATAATGGAGGATAGTGAGGAATAAATGTTTGATAAAATTGTAGGTCAAGATAGAGCAATAAATTTACTCAAAAATGCTATAATATCAGGAAGAATAGCACAAGGTTATATTTTTTATGGGATAGAGGGAGTTGGTAAATTGACAACTGCTTTGACATTTGCAAAGATAATTAATTGTAAAAGAATATCCCCCCTTATCCCCTCTGATGAAGTGCGACAAGCTGAAGAAATAGAAATAAGACCCTGTAATTCATGTAGTTCGTGTAACAAAATAGATAATTTTATTCATCCTGATGTAAAGTTTTATTTCTCAATACCAAATTTTGATTTAGATGAATATGGTTATGTAAAATTAAAAGCAATTCATGAAAAGGATCCAGAAAAAAATGCAGATTGGGTTAGCTACCAAAACTATATAAAGTCAAAGATAAATACACCTTGGAAAGACCATATATTTGACAAAACAACAGCTATTAGAATTGAACAAATCAGAGGTTTACAGAAAGATATTTTGCTGTCTAAATATGAAGGGGAAAAAAAAGTATATATTATAGAAGGTTTTGATAGTTTAACTGCACAAGCTTCAAATGCCTTTTTAAAAACTCTTGAAGAACCACCAGCAGACACACATTTTATCTTGATAGTAAACAATATTGAAAAGTTATTACCGACAATTTTATCAAGATGTGTTAAGATAAAATTTCATAACATTTCGACTAATATTATAGAAAACTATCTCTCTAATGTTTTACAAGCAGAATCGCTAAAAGCGAGGTTGTTTTCTCGGCTTGCTAATGGTAGTCTGAAAAATGCAATTAATCTTTACTACGATGAGAATCTCAAGATTATGGATATAACTATCGAATTTTTAAACATAGTTCTTGCTAGCGATGATATAGCCTATCTAAATTGGATTGAGATAAACTTTTTAAAAGAGAAAAAGAATACTGAAATATTTAATAGTTTTATTCAATACTTATGTTTATGGGTAAAGGATTTACAAGTATATAACCTTCTTGCAAGTGGAGAACCTCAAGGAAAATTAATTGGAGATTCCCTAGTATTTATCAATCAAATAGAACTTATGGAAAAATACATCTTAAAGAATAGGTATTTTTCTGAGCTTGTTTCAAATTTATTGTTAGAACTAGATGAGTATGTGATAAAAAGCACTGGAAATGTGAACCAGAAATTGATACTGAGCCAAGTATATCATTCATTTTTAAGAATATTTACTGATGATAAATAATTTAAAACATTTTTATATCATATTTTATTATTAACAAGGAGTCTAAATGGAAGGTAAAGAAATTTTTGAAAAAAGAACAAGCGTAGAAAATCTTATATCTGTTGATATTAAAACTGATATATGCGATGTTTTTGCAAAAAAATCTGAAGGAAATGAATTGCGCCTATCAGTAATATATTTCCCTCATTCAGAAATCAAGGAAACTGATAACCATATCTCCGAAGAGGGCGGTGTTGATAATTCTATAATAAATAATATTATTGGAGTGTATAGTTTTCTTGAAGAAGAACAAAGATTAGTTTGTGAACTTTATGAGACACATTTAAAGGAATATTTTTTGTCAAAATTTGACAGTAATCATGTATTAAATGTATTAAACTGCCCAAGAACAGATATAATCTTAGAATTACCTCAAAATGCTAAATTAACAATAGAAACAAAACATTCTGACATCAATATTCAAGATATATCAACAGAATTTCACATCGAAAGCACAGATGGCGATGTTTTGTTACAAAACGCTGGTCATGGATTAATATCATCAACAAATGGTTTTATAAAGATTTACAATATAATGGGAAATCTAGATATTAACACTGAATATGGAAATATTCATCTGAAAAAAGGTGTTGGGGGGGTATTGAATATCAATTCCCACAATGGTGATATTTTTTTAAAAGAAATGAGTTTTAATAAAATATCCTGTAAAACAAACAATGGGAACATTTTTGCTGAGATGAGCAATGGTGATTATGATTATATGGAGTTAATATCTGATAAAGGAGATTTGAAATTAATAGCAAGCCAAAACAATTTTAATAGCATTTTACTTGATTCAAAAAACGGTGATACAAAGATTTCTTTGCCCAATGATTTGATAGTCAATCTTGATTTATCATCAGAAAATGGAGAAGTAGAAGCCAATATAGAGACTGAAGATGCCGATGAAATAGTTATAGATACAGAGAAATTTTATGTCAACTTTGGAGAAAACTTACCCAATATACAAGCAAATACAATAAATGGAGACATCATTGTAAAAAATCTTGATATTTATATTTATAATAAAAATGACAAAGTAAGTAGTTTATTAGATGAAAGCCTTATTAATAATGAAGAAAGTCAATTTTTAGAAAGCAATATAGATATAATTAATGAAGTGGATGACAATAACTGTGAAACAGTTGATTTTATCGAAGAAGAATGTCAAGAAACAGAAGTAAGTTACGATGACACAAGATATTACAATGATGGAGTTTTTCCAAAAATAAAAAAGAAAATTTCTATAGTAAAAGATAAAATGTCAGCAAGGTTCAAAAAGAATGATATGTATGATAAAGAGTATGTTTTAGAGGTATTAACATCATTGTGTAGCAATAAATTAAGCATCGAGGAAGCTGAAGAAATGATCAGAAAAATTATTGAAAAATAATTTTTTTAATAAAAAATAAGCGAAATTTCATTTTTTTGTTGACTTTTGAACTATATTTATTTTTTTGTCACTCATTATGAAGTAAACAATGTTCGAAATGTTAGTGAAACCTTTTTGTGAAGAGGAATTTGAACAATTTGAATAAAAAAGAAAAATCTATGTATATGGAGAGATAAAACTATGAAAAGAAACCATTTTTTATGGGTGTTACCTTTGTTAACGATATTGTTCTTTATGGCTTGTGCAGATGAGCCTTTAGGACCTAGGGTAATGAATCCACCACGAAATTTAGCCGGTTGGGGAGAGGATAAGTTAGCTAACCTTTCATGGCTTGCACCAGACGCTGGTAGCAATGGGACATTAAGTCATTATAAAGTATTCAGAAATGATGTACTTGTAGCAGAAACTGAAAACTTGTTTTTCACCGATGTCGGGTTAGTAAATGGGTTACGATACAGATATCATGTGGTAGCAGTTTACCGATTTAATAGCCGCGATTGGGACTCTGACCCAAGTTTTCAGATTGAAGTTCTTCCACCTGTAAGGCTTTTTAATCCACCGCAGCATATGCAGGCTTATCCAGAAAGACCATTTTTAGGAGAGTTGAGGATTTATAATCATTGGTCTGCGCCTTTGGATGGTTATTTTGGTGAATTAGTGGGTTACAAATTATTTCGTAATTCCGATTTAATTTCACGATTTGATCGTAACAACAGAATGTATACTGACTATGATGTTGTACCTAGGGCTACTTATGTCTACTATACTGTTGCAATATATAATTTTGAGGGGCAAGAACATGATTCTAATCCGTCAAACTTAGTTCAAATCCAATTTATACCAACAGATGATGATGGTGGGGACGATGATGATGATGATGACGGTGGTGAGTAGAGTCATCAAAAAGTCAACAACTACTTTAATTCACAAAACTTAACTAAATATAGATAATAATGCTATCTCATAAACCAAACAATGTCTCGATTTCATTGTTTTAGTTATGAGATAGCTATTTTTTTTGAAAAATTAATTTTTTCTTAAAGACTTCTGATGCTATTCATCCTTTAAAATAGCACGATATATTAATATATCTCCCAATGATTAGAGCCTATATCGTAATTCTGTCTCCGTACCACTCCCACTATCTCGCCGTTACGAGGTCACTTCCTTGAAACTCCCTCCCGAAGCAATCTCCGTGTCACTATCCTCATCCCGTCGTTGCGAGGTCCCTTCAATGAATCTCCCCCCGAAGCAATCTCCGTGCTACTATCCACATCCCGTCATTGCGAGGTCCCTTCCATGAACCTCTCCCCGAAGCAATCTCCGTGCCACTATCCCTCATCCCGTCGTTGCGAGGTTCCTTCCATGAACCTCCCCCAGAAGCAATCTCCGTGCCACTATCCACTATCCCGTCGTTGCGAGACCCCTTCAATGAACCTCCCCCCGAAGCAATCTCCGTGCCACTCCCCACATCCCGTCGTAGCGAGGTCTCTTCAATGAATCTCCCCCCGAAGCAATCTCCATGTCACTATCCCGCATCCCGTCGTTGCGAGACCCCTTCAATGAACCTCCTCCCGAAGCAATCTCCGTGCCACTCCCCCCATCCCGTCGTTGTGAGACCCCTTCAATGAACCTCCCCCGAAGCAATCTCCATGTCACTATCCCGCATCCCGTCGTTGCGAGACCCCTTCAATGAACCTCCTCCCGAAGCAATCTCCGTGCCACTATCCCCTATCCCGTCGTTGCGAGGTCCCTTCAATGAACCTCCCCCCGAAGCAATCTCCGTGCCACTATCCCCTACCCGTCGTTGCGAGGTTCCTTCCATGAACCTCCCTCCGAAGCAATCTCCGTGACACTATCCCATACCCATCGTTGCGAGGTTCCTTCAATGAATCTCCCCCCGAAGCAATCTCCGTGCCAATATCCCTCATCCCGTCGTTGCGAGATCCCTTCAATGAACCTCCCCCCAAAGCAATCTCCGTGACACTATCCCATACCCATCGTTGCGAGGTTCCTTCAATGAATCTCCCCCCGAAGCAATCTCCGTGTCACTATCCTCATCCAGTCGTTGCGAGACCCCTTCAATGAATCTCCCCCCGAAGCAATCTCCGTGTCACTATCCTCATCCCGTCGTTGCGAGGTCCCTTCAATGAACCTCCCCCGAAGCAATCTCCGTGCTACTATCCACATCCCGTCATTGCTGTCACTTCAATTTTTTCATATTTATTATGTTATTTTGAGTAGATATAAAAAATATTCTCAAATAATAACTGATATTTCCGAGTGTGCTAACATGTTAAAAAATATATAATTATCTAAAAATAGTTCTTGACAAAAAGCCTCCTTATATTATTGTAGTATTGAAAGATACAGAATAATTAAA